>PUOB01000207.1 GCA_003551985.1 Desulfobacteraceae bacterium
AATAATGAAGCACGGCATGGCAAACAGCCTGCTGGAATTGATGCGGCCCTACCAGTACACCAAAAACTTCTTTGTTTTTCTTCCGGCCTTTTTCGCGTTCAAGCTCAATGACCCGCACCTGATGCTTCAGGCGTTTATCGCCTTTGCCGCGTTTTCGCTTGCGGCCAGCGGCGGGTACGTGTTCAACGACCTCAAGGACCGCGCCGAAGACCGACTCCACCCTGAAAAAAAGCACCGGCCCATCGCCAGCGGCCGCATCGGCATCCCCTTGGCATTGCCGCTGATGATCGGACTTCTCACCGCCGGTATCGCCCTGATGGCATTCGTTTCCCTTGAAGCCTGCCGTATCCTGATCTTTTACCTGGTGCTCAACACCGCTTACACCCTGAAGCTCAAACGCATACCGATCGTGGACATTGCCGTTATCTCGACCGGCTTCGTCCTCAGGCTGCTGGTCGGGTCCGCCGTGACGCAGATCGAACTGTCTCACTGGATTATCGTGATGACATTTCTGCTGTCGCTTTTCCTCTCTCTTGCCAAGCGCCGCGACGATGTGATCATTTATCTCAAGACCGACCAGAGCATGCGAAAGGCGGCCGAAGGGTACAACCTCAAGTTTCTTGACAACGCCATGATAATGAGTGCATCGATCGTGGTGCTGGCTTATATCCTCTGGTCCATATCGCCGCAGGTGGTCGAAACGCTCGGGAGCGATTCCCTTTACCTGACGTCGGTTTTCGTGGTTTTAGGGGTCCTCCGGTATATGCAGATCGCCTTTGTGGAAGAAAAAAGCGGCAATCCCTCCAGGATTCTTTTAAAAGACCGCTTTGTGCAGCTGGTACTGATCGGATGGGTGGGGAGCTTTATCTGGATCCTTTATCTTTGAAAAAAAATACGTTGAAACGGGAATCGTGATGATTGCAGTCAAATATGCGTTTTTTGCCGTCATTGCCACGGGGGTGAACCTGTTGACCCAGTGGCCGGTTTTCGTTTTTTTCGACGGCTTCTGGGTCTTGTATGCGGCGCTTGCCTGCGGTACGCTGGCGGGGTTGGTCACCAAGTACCTGCTCGATAAACGGTGGATCTTTTATTATATCCCCCGGGATCACATGGACAACCTGTCGCGCTTCGGGCTGTACAGCCTGATGGGGGGGGTTACCACGATGATTTTCTGGGGGACCGAGATCGGGTTTTACTATTTTTTCCAATTTGCCGGTGCGCAGTATGTCGGCGGCGCACTAGGCCTCACCGTGGGGTATATGACCAAATACGCACTGGATAAAAAATTTGTTTTCCGCCGCCATTTTCCGGCGGCCGCGGCTTAGCCCGGCCTCGGAGGGGGGAGCGGAAAAGACGGGAGTTTGATGCGACTATCCGGCTGGGGTAACTACCCTGTTATTGACGCGCAGCCGCTTTGGTGCCATGACACCGGCGGATTGAAACAATCGCTTAGGGAAACCGACGGCATGATCGCCCGCGGCAACGGCCGCAGTTACGGCGACAGCGCGCTTTACGACCGTTTTGTGCCCATGCGCCGTTTTGACCGCTTTTCCGGTTTTGACGAAAATACCGGGCTGCTGGTATGTGACGCCGGCGTTTTGCTCTCGGATATAATCGAGTCGTTTCTGCCCCGGGGCTGGTTTTTGGGCGTAACCCCGGGAACCCGCCTCATCACGGTGGGCGGCGCGATCGCCAGCGACGTACACGGCAAAAACCACCATGTTGCGGGCTGCTTTTCCGAGACGGTGGCATGGATCGACCTGCTCACGGCCGACGGAAACATCATACGCACCGGCCCCGACAACGACCCCGACCTGTTTTTCGCGACCTGCGGCGGCATGGGCCTGACCGGCATTATCCGCCAGGCCGCGTTTTACCTGAAAAAAGTGCCGTCCTCGGTTATCGACCAGGCCATCGTTAAAACCCGCAACCTTGAAGAAACCTTTGCGGCCTTTGAACAAAACGCCGAAGCACCCTACTCCGTAGCATGGATCGACTGTTTGCAAACCGGGGGGCGGCTTGGCCGTGCACTTCTGATGACCGGGGATTTTTCCGATGACGGCGGCCCCCTGGTTTACCATGAAAAGAAAATAATCGATGTTCCCGTCAACCTGCCCGCGTTTACGCTCAATTCCTTCAGCGTGCGCGCATTTAACGCACTGTACTACAACATGGCCCCAAACGGGACTTCCCAAAAGCGCGTTGACGTGGACAGCTTTTTTTACCCCCTTGACGCCGTCGGCAACTGGAACCGCATATACGGCAAAAGGGGTTTTGTCCAGTACCAGTTCATCCTGCCCAAAACATCGAGCTTTTCGGGTTTGGAAAAAATTCTGGACGAGATCGCCCGGCACCGGCAGGGGAGCTTCCTGGCGGTCTTAAAGCTCCACGGACCGGAAAATCAATGCCCGCTTTCGTTTCCCCTTGAAGGGTATTCGCTTGCACTGGACTTCAAGCTCACACCGGGGCTGTTTTCCTTTTTGAACCGGCTCGACGCCGTCATGCTTGACCATGGCGGGCGCACCTACCTGACCAAGGATGCGCGCGTCAGCCGGGATACGTTTGAAAAAGGGTATGAACGCCTGGAATCATTCAGGGCAGTACGCGATCGGGTTGACCCGGGTCACGTGTTCCGCTCGCTTCAGTCGGAAAGGTTGGGATTATGAGCAATAAATGGCTGCTGGTCCTTGGTGCGGGAAGCGACATGGCCCAGGCGGTTGCGCGGCAATTCGCCAAAAACGGCTGGTCCATGCATCTGGCCTCCCGCAACACCGAAAACCTCGAGGCGGAATCCGCCAACCTGGCGGTGCGCTTCGGCGTCGAAGCCCGGTCGCATTTTTTTGACGCGCTTGACCTGGCATCCCACGCGTCCTTTTACAAGCAGCTGGATCCCGCGCCGGAAGGTGTGGTCCTGGCGTTCGGCACAATGGACGGCGACGTGGAGACGGTGATCAACACGAATTTTACCGGCGCCGCCAATATCCTGGAAATCATTGCCGATGATTTCGAAACCCGGCAAACCGGGTTTATCGTGGGGATCAGCTCGGTTGCCGGCGATCGGGGCCGGCAGAGCAATTACCGCTACGGAAGCGCCAAGGCCGGGCTTACCGCCTTTCTCTCTGGACTCCGCCATCGTCTGTTTTCGTCGGGCGTTCCGGTTTTGACCGTCAAGCCGGGCTTTACCGCCACACAGATGACCGAGGGCATGGATCTGCCCGAACGGCTCACCGCAAAACCCGATGACGTCGGGGAGGCGGTTTTTCGTAGAGTGAAAAAAAGCCGGGGGGGAACGCTTTACGTCAAGCCGGTCTGGCGCTATATCATGCTTATCATCATTCACCTGCCGGATTTTATCTTTAACCGGACAAAGCTATGAATATTTTGATTTCCGCTGCAAGGACGGACCGGGGCTTTGGGGCCGCAATCGCATTTTGCGTTGCGTTGAAGATTCTTCTGGCCTGGCTTTTCCCGGTTATGGGGGACGAGGCCTACTTTACCGTTTGGGGGACATACCCGGCGCTGGGATACTATGACCACCCGCCCATGGCCGGATGGCTGATGTGGCTTATGATGTCAATAAGCCAGCACCCGGTGATTATACGCCTCCCGGCCATTCTGACGCCCATAGCCATTTCCCTGGTGATGTATGCCATGCTCAAACCGCGCGGTGAAGACAAAGCGCGCACGGTCGCCCTAGTGTTTCTTATCAGCCCGGTTTTTTTGGTCCCGATCATCGTCACCACTGATATCCCGCTGGTACTCTTTGGCGCACTGTCGGCATTTGTGCTCTACCGGGCCCTTGAAACCCACAAAATTGCCATGTTTTTTCTTTCCGGCGCATTTTTGGGGCTGGCGTTTCTTTCCAAGTATTTCGCGGTACTCCTGGGCCTTGCGTATCTGTTTTACTTTCTTTTTTTTTCTCGAAGCCGGTGGCGTGGGTTTTTGCTGCTTTTCCTGGCTGTTCTCCCCTTTGGCCTGCTCAACCTGTATTACAATTACAACCAATGCTGGTACAATATTATGTTTAACCTAATCAACCGGCACGGCGGCGGTGACGGCGGCATTGCATTGGGCGGGTTGGGGGCGTATCTCCTTTCCCTGCTTTATCTGTTCATGCCCTGGGTCGTGTGGCATTTCTGGCGGGAACGAAGGGAGGCGGGCGAGGCGCTGAAGCACTCCCCGCTGCTGTTCTTTGTCATTGTGGGCGGATTCCCGCTGGTTTTATTTCTTCTGATGAGCGGCTTCAGGACGGTGGGACTGCATTGGCTGCTGGTTTTTATCGCGCTTTTCTACCCGGCCTACACGCTCCTCCCGCATGCGTCGCTTCGAAAAGTGCTTGTCTACACCGGGTGGTTCAGCGCCGTTCACGCGGCAGTCGTCGTGATCCTGCTGCTCATCCCTGTGCAGTGGCTAAGCGCGCACCGCTCTTATCACGACATCTTTTTTTACATGGCACCGCAAACGGTTGCCGCCGCGCTGGAACAAGTCGAAGCGGACTTTTACGCCACCGGCAGCTACAGCGCTTCCGCAACGCTTGCCTACAACAGTTCGAAGTACTGGTCGGTATTCGGCACCGGCTCGCGCTATGCCCGTGAAGACGACCGCATTACGGACTGGCGCGCGCTTTCAGGCAAGGATATGCTCTTTTTCCGCCGCAAAGGGGTGCGCGAGGACCGGATTGCACCCTTTTTTGAATCCATCGACATTAAAACCTTAGACGCCGGGGGAACGTTGCTCGAGGTGGCTCTGGCAAAGGGGTTTGATTATGAGGCCTACCACAGGGAAGTGCTGAGCGAAATCCGCGAGCGCTATTACCAGGTCCCGGAATGCCTGCCCATGGGCAATTGCGATTTTCTGGAAAGGTATTTTGAAAAACACGGCGAGTGAGGCGATTTTCCAGGGGGTTTACCCGCGGATACAGGCCACCGCGTTTTGAAAGATCCGGAGGCCCAGCGCGTCGGGGAGTGCCTCTGCTGCTGCAGGGTTCCCGCGGGAAAGCGCCTTTGTGCGGCACCAGTCCGGATGGTTGGTGGGGTGGTTGTACGCCTCGGGGTGCGGCATGAGCCCGAAAATGCGGCCCGTGGGATCGCAGATGCCGGCGATGTCGTCCATGGCGCCGTTGGGATTTTCGGGAAAGCGGCCTTTGGCGGGCGTGCCGTCGGCGGCGGCGTACCGGCACACGACCTGGCGGTCTTCCCGGAGCCGGGAAATGACAGGGTCGTCAGCCACGACCTTACCCTCGCCGTGGCGCAGGGGCAGCTCCATGTGCGTGATGTCTCGCGTGAACACGCAGGGAGAATCCGGGTCGACGGCAAGGTGGACCCAGTCGTCCCGGAAATTGCCGCAGTCATTGTAGGTGATGGCGGTTTTGCGCGCCTGGTAGTCATTGTCGAACCCCGGCAGAAGCCCCATGTTGACCAGGGTCTGGAATCCGTTGCAGATCCCCAGCACCAGGTTGCCGTCTTCCACGAACCGGATGATGCGGTCGCCGGCGTGCTTTTTCATGCGCACGGCCTGGATAACGCCCGCCCCGTGGTCGTCCCCCCATGAAAACCCGCCGGTAAACACCAGAAGCTGGTAATCGGAAAGGTTTGCCGCACCGGACAAAACGTCGTTGATGTGGACCCGGTGGGCACGGGCGCCGGCCAGTTCGCACGCATGGGCGGTTTCAATGTCGCAGTTGAGTCCGTAGCCGGTCAGGACAAGCGCGTTTACCCGGGACGTCATATCAAATCTCCAAATGGGCGCTTCCATGCGCCTCTCAAATCAGCCACTGCCGCTTCAAACAGTTCGACGCCGCGGTTGTCCGCAATCGAAAGGGTCCGTTTTTCCGTAACCGCACCGGCGCATGCAGCGGGCATCCCCGAAAACAGGGATTCAAAGGCGTCCTTGTTTTCAGGCGGGAGGGTAACGATAAACCGTCCCGCGCTCTCCGAGAAAAGCAGCACGTCGTTTCTTGGTTTTTGGCCGGCCGGCACCAAGGACAGGTCCAGGCGGATTCCCAAATCCCCGCCCACGGCGCAAAGGGCCAGGTGGACCCCGAGACCGCCCCGGTATATGCCGTGGACCGAATGCACAAGCCCACGGCGCACGGCAAGGCTGACAGCCCTGTAGAGGGGTGCGAGGGCCGCGGGATCGACCGTGGGAACGTTGCGGCCGGTATACCCGAAATGGTCGTAATATTCGGATGCGCCAAGTTCGTTTCGGGTTTCGCCCAGGATATAGACCAGGTCCCCCGGCGCCTTTACATCCATGGTGACGCAGCTGCGGATGTCGGAAACGACGCCGGTCACGGAAAACTGAAGGGTTTCCAACGCGGAGACCTTGCGGTATTCCCCGTAGGGGCCGGGCAGGTGGCCGTCCATGTACATGGAATCCTTGCCGGAAAGCAGCGGAATTTCCCAGGCGTCGCACACGGCCGCAAGGGCCTTGCAGGACCTGACGAGCTGTGCGGCTTTGAACCGGCCGTCCGGATTTTTTTCAGGGTCGTACCGGATACCGGGCCAGCAGAAGTTGTCCACCCCGCCGATATGCTCGAAATCCCCGCCCACGGCCAAAAGCCGGCGCACGGCCTCGTCAATGGTGCAGGTGGTCATGTGGTAGGCGTCGATGGCCGAGTAAAAAGGGATCAGGGCCTGGGAAAACGCAAGACCTTTATTCGAAGACAAGACCGGCCGCAGGACCGCGCCGTCGCTGTTTACATCGCGGTGCTTGCCCACAAGGGGCTTGATGACGCTCCCGCCCTGGACCTCGTGGTCGTACTGGCGCACGATCCATTCCTTGGCGCAGATGTTGGGCCGGGCCATCATGTCGCACAAAAGCCTTTCATAATCGGCGGGCTCGGATAGCACCGGCTCGAAAAGGCCCCGGGTTTCCGGGTCGGTCCACTCCGCCTCGAACACCCACTGGGGAAATCCCCGGGTGAGAAATTCCATGTTGACATAGGCGCATGTGTCACCGCCATAGGTGAGGTGCAGTTTGCCGGAATCTGTGTATTCCCCGATAACCGTGCTTTCAACGGCGTGCTTTCGGGAAAGCGCCAGAAAGTCCTTTTCATGGCCCGGGGCCACGGCCACGGTCATCCGCTCCTGGGACTCGGAGACCCAGATCTCCCATTGGTCCAGCCCTTCGTATTTGAGCGGCACCCGATCCAGCGCCACCCGGCAGCCGCCTGATAAGCGCGCGGTCTCCCCGACCGAAGACGAAAGTCCGCCGCCGCCGTTGTCGGTGATATATTGGATCAGGCCCGCATCCCTTGCCTCCAGCAGGAAATCGTGCATTTTTTTCTGGGTGTACGGGTCCCCGATCTGCACGTGTCCGGCGGGGGTATGCGCCGAAAAACTCTCCGACGAGGCGGTCACCCCGTGGATGCCGTCCTTGCCGACCCGCCCGCCGCACATAAAAATCAAATCGCCCGACGTGGTGGTCTTCCGCTCGGCCGGTTCGCCGTTGACATGCGACGGCATGATGCCCAGGGCCGTAACAAAGACCACGCACTTGCCCATGTACCCGGGATGAAAGGTCACCTGGCCGAAAGGTGTGGGGACGCCGCTCTTGTTGCCGCCGTCGCGGACGCCTTCAATGACGCCGTCCAGGAGTCGGCGGGGATGGAGCCGGGGCTTGAGCTCCCCTGCATACCCTCTCTCCCCCGTGCAGAAGCCGTAGCTGCCCATCACCAGCCGGGATCCCTTGCCGGTACCTAAGGGGTCCCTGTACACGCCGACAATGCCGGTGATGGCGCCGCCGTAGGCCTCCATGTTGGACGGCGAGTTATGGGTTTCGCCGGTGATCACGTAATAATGGCCGTCGTCAAAGCGGCCAACACCCGCATTGTCCCACAAAACGGACACCACCCAGTCCTTTTTCTCCCGGAGGGCCAGGGTCGGGGCCTGGATAAAGGTCTTGAACAGGTTGTCGATCTCCTCCACGCGGCCGGTCAAGCGGTCGCGATAGATGAACCGTCCCTGGAACGTATTGTGGTTGCAGTGGTCCGAACGGGCCTGGGAGATGTACTCGATTTCAACGTCCGTGGGATCGGACAGGCCCATTTGGCGGCGCTCCGCCACGACGGCCGGATCGCTGAAATAGGCCCGGATGACCGGGATGTCGTTTTCGTTCAGGGCAAGGCTGCGTTCGTGGCTGATTCTTTTGACGGTTTGGTCGGAATCGATGGGAATGGTGGTTACCGTGGGGACATGATCCAGCATCACCCTGGGGATGATGGTGCCGACCCCGGTTTGGGGGTCCCAGTCGGCGGCGGAATAGACATCGACCTGCTGGATAATGTCGTTTGACAGCAATTCCTCCGCGATCCGGCGTGCGTCCGCCTGCGTCATCGAACGGGCCCGGATGCAGTAGCGGCGGGACGTGTATACCCCCTCGCCCGGTGCAAACGCTTCGCCGGTGGCGTCCTCGATGGCCTCCACGGCGGTTTCCCCGGGATTGTCCTTGACCCCGGGGCGGTAACACACCCGGATGCACCAGTCAAAATCGATGTCCAGCGGCCGGTACCCGGAAATTTGGGTCACCGGGTTGGTGAACACCTCGTCCCGGATGTATTGGCGGTGTTCTTCCGGGAGTTCCTTGTCAATGGTCAGGATGTGAACGCAGCGGACGGATTCGATGTCAATTCCCAGGTAGGCGGCCGCCTTTTTTTTGACATGGCCGCCTTCCGCATCCGGAAGCGTTGGTTTGAGCGCAATTTCGAGTCGATGGGGCATGGATTGTCGGTTGTAGGTTGTAGGTTGTCGGTTGTCGGTTATAGGATGTGCCGACGAAGGAGGCGCATCAATGACCGGCGCATCAATGACCGGCGCATCCTAGGAGTTGCCCCCGGTTATAATCCGCATGATATCATTGTAAAAAACAAAAATGATAAGCGTGAGCAGCACAAACAACCCGATCTGCTGGGCCACCTCGCGGGTCCTCAGGGAAACGGGGCTTCCCTTCACCGCCTCGATCCCGAAAAACAACAGGTGCCCCCCATCCAGAACCGGTACCGGAAGGAGGTTGAGTATCCCTAAATTGATGCTTACCAGTGCGATAAAGCCAAGCAGGTTGATAATCCCGTGTTCGACCTGCTCACCCGCCATCTGGGCGATCATGATCGGGCCGCCCAGGTTGTCGGCGGAGACGGTGCCGGTAATCATTTTGCCCACGGCGACGATGGTCAGCTCAACGATCATGTAGGTCCGTTTAAAGCTCTCCCCAAGCGCTTCAAGGGGGCCCAGGCGGATGGTATCCGTTGTTCCGGCCGCGGTAATGCCGATGATATAACGGTCCTGGACCTCGCCGAATATATCTTCCATGGGCTCGGCTGTCGGCCTCACGGTTGCCTCGACGGTTCGGCCGTCGCGCTCCAGGACGAACCGGACCGGTTCACCGCCGCTTTGAGCAACGATCCCCGCCATCTCCGACCAATCTTCAACGGCTTTGCCGTCCACGGAGACCACCCGGTCCCCGGCCTGGACACCGGCTTCATAGGCCGGGGAATTCGTCCGCACCTCGCCGATTTCAGGCTTCAAAAACATAAGCCCGGCAATGGCGAACAACCCGAAAAATATCACCACCGCAAGCAGGAAGTTAAACACCGGCCCGGCCGCAACGATAATCATGCGCCGGGAAACCGGTTTATGGGTAAAAGAAGCGGACCTGTCCGCCTCGCTCAGGGGGGCATCCGGCTGTTCCCCCACCATCTTCACGTATCCGCCCAGGGGAAAGGCGGCAATACGGTATTCCGTCCGGCCCCGCTTCCATTTTACAAGGGCGGGGCCGAACCCCAGCGAGAACTTCTCGACGCCGACGCCGAAAGCTCTTGCCATGATGAAATGTCCCAGCTCATGGAAAAAAATGAGTACACCCAGGACAATGATAAGACCGATGATTGAAGTCATACCGTAATGCTACCTCCAGGATTGGCAATAAGGGTTTGAGCGGCTTCCCGCGCCCACCCGTCCGCATTCATGATATCCGGCATTTCAGGCGCCATAACGGGTTCGTGCCGATCCATGGCCTCCTCTATCAATGATGCGATCCGGTTAAATCCGATTTTCCGATCCAGAAAGGCGGATACGGCGATTTCGTTTGCCGCGTTCAGCACCGCCGGCATGGTGCCGCCGATGGCGCAGGCCTTGTAGGCAAGCGCCAGGCACGCAAATTTTTCCATGTCCGGGGACTGGAAGCGCAACTCCCCGATGGCCGCGAAATCGGGCGGGGAAACACCGATCGGCAGCCGCTCGGGATATGACAGTGCATGGGCGATCGCGCCCTTCATGTCGGGAAGGCCCATCTGGGCGATAACGGACCCGTCGCAAAATGCCGCCATGGAATGGACAATGCTCTGCGGATGGACAAGCACCTCTATGGATTCATGCGATATGCCGAACAGGTGCATCGCTTCGATCACCTCGAGGCCCTTGTTCATCATGGTTGCCGAATCGATCGTAATCTTGCTCCCCATTTGCCAGGTGGGGTGCGCCAAGGCATCTTCCACGGCAATGGAATCAAAATCGGATGCATCGCGGTTCAAAAACGGCCCGCCGGATGCGGTCAGAAAAATCTTTTCCAAATCCACGCGCCGGTTGCCGGCAATACACTGGAAAATGGCGCTGTGCTCGCTGTCCACCGGCAGGATCCGGACATTGTTCGCCGCTGCGGCCGCCATGAAAAGCGCCCCCGCCATAACCAGGGCCTCCTTGTTTGCAAGGGCAATGTCCTTTTTGGCATTGATGGCGGCGAGTGTTGGCGGCAGACCCGCTCCGCCCACCATTGCCGAAACCACCATGCCGACATCCGGGTACGTGGCCGCGGCGATATACCCTTCCGGCCCGTAAACGATTTCCGTTTGGCAATGGCCGGGCAGTTTTCCCTTAATCGCGGCAGCCCCGTTTTCATCGAAAACCGCGGCAATATCAGGCGAAAAACGAACGATTTGCCGAGCCAGCAGGTCCAGGTTGTCTTTACCGGTCAATGCGCACACCGAAAACCGGTCCGGGAATTGATCGACAATCGACAGCGTGTTTTGCCCGATGGAGCCTGTAGCGCCGAGTATGGCGAGTTGAGTCATTGGTGGTAGTAAGTTGTAAGTTGTAGGTTGTAAGTAAGGGCAGAAAAACCTGTCAACCCGTAGGGGCGAATAATCATTCGCCCGCAAACCTTGCACACCGTATCCTGTAGGGGCGAATAATCATTCGCCCGCAACGTTGATAGTCTCGTAAAAAGTCGGTTTCCGACGGCTTTGTAAAAAGGCCAAGATCAAGGCTTGCGCGATTTTCGAAGAATTGAGCGTACTTAAGTGTACGTGATATTCTTCGGAAATCGCGCATAACGCAGATATTGGACTTTTTACGAAGCCGTCAACGTTAGAATATATACATTTTAAAGATATAGGCAACGGGAGCGGCGAAAATCAGGGCGTCGATCCGGTCCAGGATCCCGCCGTGGCCCGGCAGGATGCTGCCTGAATCCTTTATTTGCGATGTCCGCTTCAGC
>PUOB01000027.1 GCA_003551985.1 Desulfobacteraceae bacterium
AACACCCGAAAAGGTCCGGCTGTCCAATCTTCCAGGACCCAGAACGACAAGGTCCGCTATCATGTGGCCATGAAGTCGCTTGTCGAAGGCATGCCAAACCTGTATGTGAAGCAGGCAATGGTGGAAAAACTGGTCGTCTCCGGGAACGGGGCCGAAGGGGTTGTGGACCAGACCGGGGCCCATTACCAGGGCAAGGCGGTGATCCTGGCGACCGGCACGTTTCTGACCGGGCGCGTCCATATCGGGGATGTCTCCTTCGGGGCCGGCCGCGCCGGTGAGTTCTCCGCCGAAGGACTGCCGGAAAGTCTGAAATCGCGGGGTTTTGAGATGGGCCGCATGAAAACCGGGACCCCCCCGCGGCTGCACAGGGATTCCATCGATTTTTCAAGACTGTCGCCGCAGCCGGGGGACGACCCGCCGCGGCCGTTTTCCTTTTCTTCCGAAGGGTTCCCCCTGCCGCAGGTGGCAAGCTACATCGGCCGGACAACCCGGGAGACGATCCGGGTCGTGAGGGACAACCTCGGTTTTTCTTCGCTTTATGGCGGGTTTATCAGCGGGGTCTCCGCCCGTTACTGCCCCTCGTTCGAGGACAAGGTCGTCAAGTTTCCGGATCGGGAAAGCCACCAGGTGATCCTTGAGCCCGAGGGCCTCGATACAAAGGAAATTTATGCAAGTGGCCTTGGAAACAGCCTCCCCCTTGAGGTGCAGCTGGCCATGGTGCGCACGGTGGACGGGCTCGAGGAGGCGGAGATCATGAGGCCCGGGTATGCCATTGAATACGATTACGTGGATCCGCTTCAGCTGTTTCCCACCCTTGAGACCAAAACCGTCAAGGGACTCTACCTGGCGGGACAGATCAACGGTACATCCGGGTACGAGGAAGCGGCCGCCCAGGGGTTATGGGCGGGAATAAACGCCGCAAGCCGCATTCAAAACGAAAAACCCTTTGTCCTGGATCGTTCCCAGGCCTACATGGGGGTGATGATCGACGACCTGGTGACCCGGGGGACCTGCGAGCCTTACCGGATGTTTACTTCGCGGGCCGAATACCGTCTCATGCTGCGGGAGGACAACGCTGATCTGCGCCTGGCGGAAATCGGCCATGGTTTGGGGCTGGTGAATCGGGAATCGGTCGATCGGGTCAGAGAGAAAAAGCGCCAGTTCGAAATCGAAATCAACCGCCTTGAAAAAACCACGCTCAGTCCCGGGGAGGATATAAACGCATACCTCCAGGACCGGGGCGCCGCAACCATCAAGTCCGGGGCGCCGTTGGCGCAGCTGCTTAAACGAAGCGAGGTCGACTACGACTTCATCCGGCGGTTCGCCCCGCCGGAAAGCCCGATTTCAGGGCCGGCCGAAAGGCAGGTGGAAATCGAGGTCAAGTACGCGGGTTATATCGCCAAACAATACCGGGAAATCGAAAAATTCAAGGCGCTGGAATCGGAAAGGATACCCCCGGATTTTGACTATGCAAGCGTTCACGGGCTTTCCCGGGAAATCGTGGAAAAGCTGTCCAGAATAAGGCCGGTTTCCCTGGGGCAGGCGGCCCGGCTGGACGGCATCACCCCTGCGGCCATTTCGGTGCTGATGGTGGCGCTCAAGGCAAGCGCGGCAAGGAAACGGCAAAGTGGCCCCGCATGTTCATAATATTCAAAATTTACAGGGGTTTTATTCCTGCCCGGCCTTGACACGGCATGGATGCGAATTATTGTATGATTTAATTGACGGCTTCGAAAACGTCCAATATCTGCGTTACGCGCAATCCCGAAGAATGCGGTCACGCCTTGGCGTAATTTCTTTGCCGTCCAAAAGCGACTTTTTACGAGACTATCAATCTTAATTGATATGAACAAAGAAAAAAACGAACAGGGACAGGTAGGAATGCTATGACCCGAAAAGATTATTACCAGATTCTTGGCGTTGGCAAGGACGCATCGCAAGAGGAAATAAAAAAAGCGTATCGCAAGCTGGCGATGAAATACCACCCGGACCATAGTTCGGGATCCAAGGAAAACGAGGATAAGTTCAAGGAGATAAGTGAAGCCTACGCCGTATTGAGCGACCCTGAAAAACGCAAACAATACGACACCTATGGCTCGGAAGATTTTCAGCAACGATACAGTCAGGAAGACATATTCCGGGAATTCGATTTAGGCGATATCCTGAGGGAATTCGGCTTCGGCGGGGCGTCGTTTTTTACATCCGGCGGTCAGCGGGGGAAAAACCGCCGAAGCGGCACCCATCATTCATTTGACCCTGAGAGCATTTTCGGCTTTGGCAGCCGCGGCGGCGGCGGACAGCAAATGCAGATGAAAGGGCGCGATGTTGAATATGAAATGCCGCTTACACTTCAGGAAGTCGCCAGCGGCGTGACCAAGACCGTGACCCTGGCGAACGCGTCGGGGGGGACGGAAGCCGTTTCCGTCAAGATTCCAAAAGGCCTGATTGAGGGGAAAAAGATCCGGCTGTCCGGAAAAGGGGAGCCCAGCCCTTATGGCGGCCCTCCGGGAGACCTGTTCATCCGTTCAAAAATCGTCAGGGACCCTGTTTTTGAACAAAAAGACCATGATTTGTATATCAACCGGGAGGTGAAGTTGACCGATGCGATTCTGGGAACCAAGATCAATGTTCCCACCATCGAGGGGAAGCAGCTCAGCCTGACGGTCGCTCCCGGGACAAAACCCAAAAGCAAGCTGCGCGTATCCGGCCAGGGGCTGCCGCACATGAAGGGGAGCGGCAGGGGAAATCTGTACGTGGTAATAGACGTCAAATGGCCCAAGCGCTTGAATGACAAGCAGACGGATCTCGTCAAACAGCTGGCGGATAACGGCCTGTAACCGCCAGCCATGCAATTGAATGGGTGTTTTATTGACGCCGGAGGCGAATATCCAGGAATTTTTCGTCCCCGGCGTTTTTTCTTTAGCCATAGGGTATTTCTCATCTCCTCGGGTTTATTGTACCTGCAGGGAGATGTTGTTGAAAGAGCAAGTTGGGCAATATCAAGTAATTTATTGACAAAAGTCGGCCCATGGGGTAGTTTCGATAAATAGCAGTATGTTTGAGGGGTTGTGTTTATTCTAAAAATAGGTTCAAAATTTTTATGCCCGAGCTTTCGCCTCTTCTGAGCGAACACGATATAGCGGAAAAAGTGAGTGGCCTTGCAAGGCGGATATCCGCGGATTACAAGGGCAGGGACCTTGTGCTCGTGGGTGTTTTAAAAGGGGTGTTCGTATTTCTGGCGGATCTGGCAAGGCGGCTGACGATCCCCGTAAAAATAGATTTTGTGTGGTGCTCAAGCTATGCCGACAGGGCCACATCCACTGAAACGGTTGAACGGATCGCCGGCATCAGAACCGACATTGCGGGAAAAGACGTGTTGATCGTTGAAGACATACTCGACACGGGTCTTACAATCAAGGAACTGCTTGCCTATCTTGAGTCTTTTAATCCTCAAAGCATCAAGGTCTGTGCATTGATTGACAAGCATGAACGACGCAGTATGGATATAGAGGCCGATTACGTCGGTCATCGTTCGGAAAAAGGGTTTCTTGTGGGATATGGTCTGGATTATGCCGAAAATTATAGGCATTTGCCCGCAATATACGAATTGAAAAATATAATCAGCGAGGATGCAAAATGATTATAACCTGCGAAGCCTGCAATACCAGGTACGACGTAAACGAAGACCTTATCAAGCCCCAGGGAACCAAAATGCGCTGTTCCGCGTGCGGTAAAGTTTTCACCGCCTATCCCGGGCCCGTCAGCGATGAAAGCAGTTCCGTGGAAGTGGGCCTTGATCAACTGGAAGAAACGACGGGCTTCGAGGAAACCGCCGAAAGCGTCACCGATGAATCGGGATTTGAGACCTACCAGGAAACCGAAACCGAAGAAATCGATCTTGACGAATTGGAAAAAACCACGGCCTTTGAAGAAAGCGAAATGGTGAGTGCCGGTGCGGATGAATACACCGACGACGATTTCGGCGATTTGGATCTTGAAGAAACGGAGACGTTTGAAGACGACCTTGAGGGCCTTCTGGGCGACTTTGATGAGGACGCCGGTGATGAGGACGCCGGTTTAGAGACGCAGGACGAAGACGGAACAAAAGAAATCGGCATGACCGACCTGGAAAAAACATTGGCTGCCGATTTCGGGGGGGACGAGAGCGCGGCAGGGCGTGAAGCCGCCTTGGGCGAAGATCTGGACGAAGAAGATGATGAAGAGTTTGACCTGGATCTGGATATTACAGCCGAAGAAGAGCCGGGGATCGACCAGGATTCAGCGGAAGCCGGGGCGCTTGAGGAGGAGTTCGAACTGGATCTCGATATTGAAGAGCCGGATGCGGTTGACGCTCAAAAAGACGATGAGGAGTTCGAAATCGACCTGGTGGAATCGGACGATATGCCCGAAGCAACCGAAGCACTTGAACAAATGGATACGGAAGAATTCGGTTTTGACCTTGAAGAAGACGATTCGGCCTTTGATTCGTTCGAAGAAGAGACTAAGGCAGCGGAAGATGCGGAAAAAGCAACAGATGATTTTGCGGTGGAGCTGGATTTGGGCGCGGCTGACGAACCCGACGCGATGGAAGAAGAAACCGCGGCCGACGCCGATCAGGAAACACTTGATTTCGATCTTGACGACCTTGACGAATTTGAAGAAAAAACCGCTGAATCCGCAGTGGCGGAGGGTGAGGAGGTCGATATTGATTTCGACCTTGACCTTGACCTTGAAGAGGCGGACCAATCCGGGAAAACCGCTGATGAGCAAGAAGACACCGTTTCCGCAGAGGAAGATGAATTCGACCTGACGGACGTGGAAGCGTTTCTTGATATGGAACACGAGACCCGGGAGCAGACTGCGGATGACGATGACCTTGAAGAGTTCGACCTCGGATTTGACATCGATGAAGAGCGGTCACCGGAAGAGACTGCGGCGGAAAGGGACTTTGACATAGACCTGGAGGCGGTTGATGAGGCGATGAAGCCCACCGGTGAAACCATGGAAACAATCGCCATGGAAACCAGCGTAGAGGATAGAGAAACAGCCTCCCCTGAAATGGTAGCGGCGCCTGTCGCGGGAAAAACCGAACCCTCGCCGGCCAAACCCGCCGGCGAAAGGCCCGGAGAAGAGCCGGCAGTCGTTTCGGAGCCTGCGACCAAAGCCGCCGCCGAGGCTGCCAAAAAGCCTGAAAAAAGCAATGCCTTAAGGGCCGCATTGATAATACTACTTATTCTGGCGATTGCAGGCGGCGGGTATTTTTACATAATGGCAACCCGGGAGCCGGCGCCTGAACCGGATGCCGTAGCTCCGCCGCCGGTAGAGGCGGTCGACCCCGACGGGAATTTGCAGATGGCCATATCAACGCCGACATACATGTTTATCAACAATGAAACGGCTGGAGCGCTTCTGGTTGTTACCGGCAGCGTGACCAATCGCTACGATCATACCCGCGAGCAGGTCCGGGTGCAGGGCAACCTTTATGACGGGGATGGCGAATTGGTCCATTCATCAGCGCCGGTGTATACCGGTATGCTGTTTGAGACGGATGAGCTTGAAACACTGGCTCTTCCGGAAATAGAAAGTGCGTTGACCGGCCCTGATGCGCCGGGCGTGGATGTCGCGGTCGACCCCGACGCCACGGAATCCTTTATGGTTGTTTTTTCAGAGATCCCCGATGAAGTGGCAGAGATGAACGTGGAGGTGGTCGCATCAGAAAGCGGAGGATAAATAGTGGCTGAACGAAAACCGTCTTTTTCACCAATTTCTGCGTCAGGCTCAAATTTGATAGTCTCGTAAAAAGTCGAAGCCAGGCGACTTTGTAAAAAGGCCAAGATCAAGGCTTGCGCGATTTTCGAAGAATTGAGCGTACTTAGCGTACGTGATTTTCTTCGGAAATCGCGCGTAACGCAGGTATTGGACTTTTTACGAAGTCGTCAAATTTTAATCCTCAAAATACGTCCAGTATTCCTGCGGTTAAAATTATCGCCTTTCTTGAACTTGGCGAAAAATCCTGGTTTTCGCTCGGCCACTAAATCATCCGGCAAAAAAGACTTTTTGAGCTTGACTTGCCTTTGGGTAGCTGTTAATAAGACTTTTTTTATAAAATCAGTTAAGGCGATGTAGCTCAGTTGGTCAGAGCATGCGGCTCATATCCGCAGCGTCCGGGGTTCAAATCCCTGCATCGCCACCATAATTAAAACAAAGCCTCTCTGTTGATTTTTTCAGAGAGGCTTTGTATATTGTGTTTCCAAAACATCAAGTGTCTGTGTGAGGTCATGTTAACGGGATTTGAAAAAATTGTGGAAGAGAGAATCCGGGTGGCCCAGCGAAAAGGGGAATTCGACAACCTTGACGGCGCCGGGAAGCCCTTGCGTCAAGACGATATGAGCCGCGTGCCGCAGGAACTTCGCATGGCTTACAAGATATTGAAAAACGCAGACTGTCTCCCGCCTGAAGTCGAGCTGCACAAGGAAATTCTGACAACAGAGAAAATGCTTTCAACGCTCAAGGATGAGCAGCAGCGATATAAAGCGATACAAAAACTCAATTTTCTTGTCATGAAATTCAACACCATGACCACTCGTTCCATCCGGTTTGAAATCCCCCAGAAATATGAAGAATCGGTTTTAAAAAAATTGGAAGCATAACGTATTCGGCTTTTTCAGGGGGTTATAATATTTTTGACAACAGTAGGTGTTTGATCCATGTGGAAACCCAATTGGGGCGACGACAGCATTACCAAGGGTGTATTCCTTGCCTTTATCATACTTTTTTTTCACGTGGGAATGCTGCTGCTGGTGGCGCTCCTCGTTGTTTTTTTCGGTTTTATAATACAGTATTTTGCATGGATACTTCTGGGTATCGGGCTGGTTATCGCCGGTACCATATTTTATATCTTGTATTCCCTGAAAAAACAAAGCAGCGGCCTTGCCGAGGTTTTGACAATGCCCGAGTTCAAGGGCAAGAACATTGAGCTCAGGCTCTTCGGCGGGCTGGCGTCCCTGAAGGTCACGGACAGCCAGGACTCGAACCCGATGCTTGAGTATGACGACCGTCCGCCAATGCGCTACCTGGAGTCGCCGGAGAGTTCACGCGTACGCGAACTTTCGGAACTGGCCAGGCTTTTGGAAAATGACCTGATTACGCCGGAGGAGTACCAACAGGCCAAAAACGACATTTTCAATCATTGACGGCTTCGTAAAAAGCCGGCTTTTGTCTCCCGATTCAAGACGGGTTCTTTGTAGGGGCGAATAATCATTCGCCCTTATGGCGGGCGAATGATTATTCGCCCCTACGGTTCTGAAAAGTTTGACAAGCCTGGGTTCGAGACTTTTTGCGAGACTATCAATCATTGAGAAAGGAGAGCGGTGTGCCTTCGCCCAATGAAAAACCCAATGAAAAACCCAATGAAAAAATGGACGAAAAACTGACCATCGCGCTGATTTCAGGGGGAACTTCCGGCGAGCGCGAAATATCCCTTAAAGGGGGGGGGAAAGTCGCCCAGTCCCTTGATACCGGTCGGTATAACGTAATCCGGTACGACACGGCCACGGATCTGTCCCGGCTGGCGGAAGACGCCGGCAATATCGATGCGGCGCTGGTGATCCTCCACGGTGTAAACGGGGAAGACGGCACGGTTCAGGGCTTTCTGGACCTGCTGGGCATACCCTACCAGTGTTCCGGCGTATTGGGGAGCGCCATTGCCATGAACAAGCTGATTTCCAAGTTTTTCTATAAAAACGCGGGTATACCCGTACCCGATTATATCCCTATCAAAAGTCCCGGCGACGTGGATGCCGGGGACTGCATCAACCGCCTGGGCCTTCCCCTGGTGGTGAAGCCCGCTTCGGGGGGGTCGAGCCTCGGCATGAGTATCGTTAGCACCCGGGAGGCGTTTGGCGGGGCGATCGACCTGGCGTTTTCCCATGACGACACGGTGATTGCGGAGCAGTACCTGTCCGGCACGGAAATCACCGGCGGGGTTTTAGGCAATACGGACCCCGAGGCACTGCCCATCGTGGAAATCATTCCCAAAAACGGCTATGCGTTTTTTGATTACAAGGCCAAGTATACACCCGGGGAAACCCTTGAAATCTGCCCGGCCCGGATCGACGATGCCCTTGCCGAAAGGGCCCGGACGCTTGCCCTTGCATCTCACAAGGCGCTGTTTTGCAGCGGGTGCAGCCGGACGGACATGATTATCCATGACAACGACATCTATGTCCTTGAGACCAACACCATCCCCGGCATGACCGAAAACAGCCTGCTGCCGCTGGCGGCGGCGGGGGCTGGCATGTCATACCCGCAACTGTTGGACAGGCTTATCGCCCTTGCGATGGAGAAAAAAAACAAACAACACCATACGAAGCCGAGGTTTTGATGAAGATCCTGATTGTTGGCGGCGGCGGCAGGGAGCATGCGCTTGCATGGAAATTTGCCGGAAGCCCGGAAGTGGAGACGATATATTGTGCGCCCGGCAATGCCGGCATTGCGGAGTTGGCCGAATGCATTGCCATAGACGCAGACGACATTGTGGCGTTAAAGGATTTTGCCCTTGAAAACAACGTGGACCTGACCGTGGTCGGCCCTGAGGACCCCCTGGCGGCAGGCATTGTGGATGTTTTTGAAAAAGTCGGCCTGAAGGTGTTCGGCCCGACAAAAGCGGCCGCGCAGATCGAGGGGAGCAAGTCCTTTGCCAAGCGGCTGATGCTTAAGTACAACATTCCCACCGCCATGGGCCGGACGTTTACAAGTTACGCCCATGCGCTTTTGTATCTCGAGACAATGGACTTTCCCGTTGTCGTCAAGGCGGACGGCCTGGCTGCGGGCAAAGGGGTCGTGGTTTGCCGCACCCGTGAGGAAGCCGAAGACGCCCTTGACCGGATCATGAATCAGCAGATCTTCGGCGACGCCGGGGCAGCCGTATTGATCGAGGACTATTTGCCGGGCGAGGAAGCCTCCTTTATCGCCTTTACGGACGGGAAAAACGTGATTCCCCTGCCCGCATCCCAGGATCACAAGGCCGTCCATGAGGGCGATACGGGTCCCAACACGGGCGGCATGGGGGCGGTCTCCCCGGCGCCGGTCATCGATATCGTCATGCGCCAAAAGATCATGAACCAGGTCATGATCCCCACGGTCAAGGCCATGGCCGCTGAAAAAATCCCATACAAGGGCGTATTGTACGCCGGGTTGATGATTTCAGGCGACAAGGTCAACGTCGTGGAGTTCAATTGCCGTTTCGGCGACCCGGAAACCCAGCCGATACTCATGCGCACCAGAAATGACATTGTGCCCCTGATGACCGCATGCATAGACGGCGGGCTGGACAACTACAGCGTGGACATCGATCCGCGCCCCGCCGCATGCGTGATCATGGCGGCAAAAGGGTATCCGGGTCAATACGACAAGGGGATGGTGGTTTCGGGACTGGAAACCATCCGGAAAATCGACGGCATCGAAGTTTTTCATTCCGGAACAGCTATGAAGGAAGGACAAATCGTCACCGCCGGTGGACGGGTACTGGGTGTCACGGCCACGGGGGAAACGCTTGAGCAAGCCGTTTCACGGGCCTATGAAGCCATCCCCGCGGTTTCCTTTGACAATGAATACCACCGGCCGGATATCGGCCACAGGGCGATTAAGCGCTTGAAAACACCCCCGCTGGTGGGCATCATCATGGGGTCTGATTCGGACCTTTCCGTTATGGCGGCCGCGGCGGAGACCCTGCGGCAATTTGAAATTCCCTATGAAATAACCGTGTGCTCGGCTCACCGGACACCGGCGGAGGCCTCGGTTTTTGCAAAAGGCGCGCGGGAGCGGGGCATGAAAATCATCATTGCCGGCGCCGGCCATGCCGCCCACCTTGCGGGCGCCATGGCGGCGCATTCATCTCTCCCCGTTATCGGAGTGCCCATTGATTCGTCGGCGTTGAGCGGTTTTGACGCGCTTTTGTCCACGGTCCAGATGCCGCCGGGCATACCCGTGGCCACCATGGCCGTGGGCAAGCCGGGGGCTAAAAACGCCGCCGTGTTTGCCGCGCAGATCCTGTCCGTGTCGGATCCCGCGCTTGCAGACAAGGTCGATGCCTATAAAACAAAAATGGCGGCCGAGGTAAACCGAAAGGCGGAGGGGTTTGCCGGGTAATCGAAAAATTTTGTCCATCGACGCGGCCCATCCCGACCCCGGTGCTATCCGCCGGGCGGCTGAGATTGTCCGCGCCGGCGGCGTGGTGGTTTATCCCACGAGCCTGCTCTACGGCCTTGGCGCGGATGCGACCCGCGCGGCCGCCGTCAAGCGTATTTTTGCCATAAAGCAACGCATACCGGAAAAGCCCGTTTCCGTGTTGATCAACCGAAAGGAAGATCTGCCGGGCCTTGTCACCGGCATTCCGGATGCCGCAAGAAGTATCATGGATCGCCTTTGGCCGGGAAAGGTGACCCTGGTTTTTCATGCCTCGGCCACCCTTCCGGGAACCCTCACCGCAAATACGGGGAAAATCGGCATCCGCCTGCCCCTTCATCCGGCGGCCAGGATGCTGCTGGAAACCCTGGCGATCCCGGTGACAGCGACATCCGCCAATATTTCAGGCGATCCCGGCGGCTGGCGCATAGAAGAGATGCCGGAAGCGATTATCCGGGCGGTTGATCTGGTCCTGGATGCAGGGCCGCTTCCCGGCGGACCCGGCTCCACGGTGGTCGATGTTACGGTCGATCCGCCCGCGATATTGCGGCAGGGCGCCGTATCCGCCGCCGATGTCCGGGCCGCCTGCCGGTCGGGTTCGCTGCGGGGATCAAAGTCATAGAGGCTATTGACATAAGACCCAAATTGTCCTATAAACCACTCAACTTATCGTTGTGCCGGAGTGGTGGAATTGGTAGACGCAGAGGACTCAAAATCCTCCGGGTGCAAGCCCTTGCGAGTTCGAGTCTCGCCTCCGGCACCATAATAAAATCAAGGGGTTGCTTATGAAGATGTCTTTCGTGCAACCCTATTTTTTTGGGCGTGATTTATGACGGCAGGTTCTCTGCATAGATCTGCACGGCATGCTTAACCTGAACCCGGGAATTGCTCCTGGACACCATGTCAATGATTTGTAACATGCATGCGGGACAGGCGGTACCCACCACCCCTGCTTCGCTTTGGATAATGTTCTGCAACTTTCTTTCCCCCACCTTTTTCGATAATTCGTAGTTCTGCAGCCCGAAGCTCCCCCCCATGCCGCAGCAGCGGTCCGCTTCGTCCATTTCCACGAATGCATAGTCCGGGTTCGCATTGATGAGGGCCCTGGGCTGGGCGTGCACGCCCAGGGATTTTTTCAGGTGGCAGGGATCGTGGTAAGTGACCTTTACGCCAGGTTCACTGCCGGCGGCAGGCGGCTCCAGGGATGTTTTTTCCGCCAGAAATTGCGTAATGTCCATTGTTTTGGCAGCCACCGCCGCTATTTTTTCTTTTTCCT
>PUOB01000256.1 GCA_003551985.1 Desulfobacteraceae bacterium
ATAACCCTTTTCATATTCGGCGGCATGGCCGAAATGCCCGATGATCCGCCAAATGCCAAGGCCGAATTCATGATGGCGATCGCCGGTCCCATATCGAGCCTTCTGATCGCGGTTATATTCTATGCCATTTATTCAGCGGGGATTGTGCTCGGCATACCGGAGCCGGTCAATGCCGTGGTGATGTATCTCGCCATCATTAACGGGCTTTTGGCCGGCTTTAACACAATACCCGCCTTCCCGCTGGATGGCGGCCGGGTGCTTCGTTCGATTCTCTGGCATGTAAAAGGGAACCTCCGCTGGGCGACCCGCGCATCTTCGGGCATCGGGACGGGCTTCGCGGTTTTTTTGATTGCAATCGGGGTATTGAGTGTTCTTACCGGCAATATTGTCGGCGGCGTGTGGTGGGTTTTGATCGGCATGTTCCTGTATCACGCAGCTGCGATGTCCTACCAGCAGTTGGTTACCCGAAGGGCGCTTGAGGGGGAGCCCGTCAGCCGCTTCATGAATGATAAGCCTATCACGGTATCGCCCGATATGGCGATAAGCGAGGTTGTCGAGGATTATGTATACCGTTATCACCACAAGATGTACCCGGTGGTTTCCGATGCCGGGGAAGTGGCGGGCTGCATCACGACCGGCCAGATCAAAGACATTCCCAAGGAAGAGTGGCAGATGAAACGGGTGGGAGACCTTGCCGCGGCCTGCGACAGGGACAACACGGTTCCTCCCGAGACCGATGCAATCAAGGCGCTTTCAATAATGAACCAGTCCGGAAACAGCCGTCTGCTGGTTATGAGGGATGACACACTCGTGGGAGTCATTTCATTAAAGGACCTGATGGATTTCCTGTCCCTGAGGATAGAGCTCGATATATAGCCGTCAGTTTTTCGGTTCCTTGTGCCTTTGATTGTTATAGGCCTTTACAAGTGCAACAATGGCATTCACCTGTTCCGCCTGGGATCCGATGAATTCAATGCCGGCATGATATATACCGTGAGGTCCCGATTTGCGGGTGTTTGCGATGCGGCCCTTGACTTTTACGGTTCCTCCGTCCGGACCGGCCGCCAAAAGAACGATGAACGAACCCTCCAGGGGGACTTGTGTTTCCAGCAGAGCGCCTTTTTTGCTTAAGTTCAGGATTCGCCCTTTCCCGCGGCCGGTTTTTTTCCCATTTGCATCAAACAAGGCGTAATACACAATATTTAAAGACCTGACTCGGGGGTGTCGTCGCAGGTCGTCGGAATCAGGAACATGTTGATACATACCCATCCTCTTCACTACGGGATTTGTTTGCAGGGGCGAATGATGATTCGCCCTTACAGTTATTAAAAGGTTGCATAAGCCTGGGGTCATGGATTTTTAACGGCGCCATCTGCGTTGATAGTGTCGTAAATATCAAAACAATGCCAATACTGTGCCATTATTTTTTGGTTTTTTAAAAAACTTATAAATCATATCATTTCAATTTGTTGAATAGATAGATCAAGAGCGGGGCGTCGGGTGGGCTGTATCGAATCGTAATAGCCTGAGACAAAGTGTCTCAACACGACATCCCAAAAGCCCTTGGCATAAAAAGGAAAGCGGCCTTTTTGACAGGAAATGGAGCCCCTCAAGGTTTCCCTTATTGACAGCCTGTTTTACAACCCTCTATATTGAAATGGCATTTGAATGGATACCCGATCCCATGTGAGGCTTCGCAAAAACAGGTTTGAAATGGCCGATACCCCGAAAAGACAAAGCGATTATTCCCATATTTCAGATGTGCTAGCGGGAATTGTAAAAACCATCCGTAAAGAATCCGCCACGGACCTTTCGCGGATCCGGGATGAATGGGATCGAATCGTAGACCCCGCGATAGCCGCTTATGCCCGGCCGGAAGCATTGAAAAACGACATTCTGCTTGTTCGGGTGGCAAGTTCCACCCTGACTCACAGGCTCAGGTTCATGACCCCGGATATTATAAAAGGGATAAACCGTGAAATCGGGGAGGATCGCATCAGCGAGGTCCGGTATAAAATCGGCAGCGTCTGACTCGAAAATTTTGCAATGAACGATGTAACCACAGACACATTTTTCAACGGGCGCATCCGGGTTGACCAGTCTGCATCCGGATACCGCTTCTCCCTTGATGCCGTCATACTGGCCAACACCGCCTGTCGCCGGGCAGCAGACCGGGTCTGCGATATCGGCACCGGGTGCGGCATCATACCGCTTGTCATGGCATATCGCAACCCCGGTATCTCCGTTGTTTACGGTATTGAAATCCAGCGGGCGCTGGCTGAGATCGCATCGCAAAACGCGGGTCAAAACCAGGTGGCCGACCGCGTCAAAATCATATGCGCCGATGCAAAAGCTATAACTACCGAGGATACGCAGGGCCCGGTAGACATGGTTGTCTGCAACCCGCCCCATTATGAAAAAAAGGCAGGCAGGATCAACCCCGATTCGCAAAAAGCCCTCGCCCGACATGAAATATCCATAAATCTCAAAGACCTGCTCGCCGCGGCCCGGCGCATTCTCGTTTTCCAGGGGCGCCTCATGGTTATCTATCCCGCTGGCCGGATCGCCGAACTCATGGCCCTTATGCAGGAAATGCACATGGCGCCCAAATGGCTCCGCTTTGTCCACACCATGCCCGGCAAAGCAGCCGGGCGCGTTATCGTGGAAGCGGTGTCGGGCGGCGGTCCAGGCAGTGAAATTGCCGCGCCCCTTTACGTCAACGATGAAAAAGGGCGCTACACCCCCGAAGTCGAGGCCATGTTTTCAGGATAACACAGCCCCGGTAGAGCCCCCGCCGGTAGAGCCCGCCGGTACAGCCCCTTGAAATTCTGTTTGACATGGCGGCGTAAACTGAATATTGTGCAGGCTTCATCGGGCTGCACATAAGGTTGCACCTGCAGCCGCTTCAAATCGCCCGAACAGATCTGCACGGAGAGGTGGCCGAGAGGCTGAAGGCACCGCTCTCGAAAAGCGGCATCCCGTGACCCGGGATCGTGGGTTCGAATCCCACCCTCTCCGCCATTTTGGACTTTAAATCATTAAAAATACTAAATAAAAATTTAATAAAATCACATATCCACCAAAATACCCACCATTAAAAAACCAGTACCTTTTTTATGTGAACCTGGCAAAAAAGGATCTCCGGCAGCGATCCTTTACCCCTGTCGCCATAGTGCGGATTTTTAGTTCATATGACAACGGCGATTATTTTCCGGTGGTGCTATACGATCCATGCCGCCCCGGTGACCCCTGTTTCTGATTTCAACATTGAGTACCCATGGCAATGCACCGGTCACGGATCAACGGCTCCGGAAGCTTTCCGGCGGCCTTTCGATGTTAGCTTTTGTTGGCACCCCACACGCGCACGAGAACATTCTCAGTAAAAAAGTGGATTAAGGGTTTAACGATCGGTTTATCGGGTGCCGCACCCAGGGAACGCCTGCTGCGCGGGCCAAAAAGTCCGCGGCCGAGGACCAGGGCTTTCACGCGCCGCTTGTGCGCAAGGGGTCCAAACTGAGACTGGCCCGCCCGGAAGAACGCCATGAAAAGCGGATGGAATATCCCCAGACGGAATGGGACCTGCTGTGCGGATTGATCCTGGCCTACCGGGACGGCGACATTCCGGTCGCCCGGGCCTACCTGGACCGGCATGCCGATGGGAAGCATGAGATGGTCCGGGCGCTTATAGAGGTGTGGGCCGCCGAAATTCCGGATGAATCATTGAAAAAAGAAGCCAAGGCCATTATTTTTGAGTTGAAGTGAAAAATACGGAAAGGGTCGCCTGTTGAGTGATGTAAAAAAACATTCAATTGTTTGGAATGATTATGTTATATATCGTATAGGGAAAAGAGGGTTTTCTTTTGCGACTATCGAAGAGATTTTGCGGCACTCTTCTGAGTGGTATTTTGATGTGGCGACCCATCGAATGATTGCGGTTGGAAAGCATGACGACCGTATTGTTATGATACCGTATGAAATAGCAGGTGATGCCATTGTTCCTGTTACGGTTCATGCGACAAATCGCCAGCAGGTAAAGTTTCGCCTTAAAACCGGGAGGTTTGAATATGAAAAAACCTAAAATGACATATTTCAATAAAGAGGATGTGCTACATTTGCTGATATCGGAGGAACAAGAGCACAACAGTATCGAGCTCAGCCCGGACATCACCGCTGAGCTTAATGAAAAAGGCGAATTGATCGGCATTGAAATCTTAAATGCCAGTGTCTTTATCCGGGATTCGTTGCTGGAATCCGCACAGGCCAAGGTGCTCAATATCCTGTCCCAACATGATAAAAGCCTGGAGGCGGAAGCCTGAAACCACCATTATTCCAAGACAGATCGTGGCGCTACTCCTACAAGACCTCCTCCACCGGGCCTGACGGGTGATCGGTGAACATCCTGCAGGATTTTTACATTCCCGTTTTGCAAAGAAGCATCGCGTACGACCGGGTTGCCGGATATTTCCGGTCATCGTCGCTGGCGGTGGCATCCCAGGGGTTTTCCGCCTTTGCCGAGACATCCGGCAAAATGCGGATGACCGTGGGCGCGGACCTGGATCCCCATGATGTAGCAGCCATCCTTGATGGCGACGAAAAGCGCATGGCGGCCCGGCTGAACCGGGAACTGGAGGACGAGCAGTCCTGGCCTGAGGATGTGCGCAACGGGGTGTTGCTTTTGGCATGGATGGTTTCTGCCGGCTGCCTGGAGGTCCGGGTGGGGTTCCGGGTTCACGGAAAAACCGGCGATCCGCTTTTTTTTGAATCCCGAGAGGACGGGTATGTCCATGAAAAAGGAATTGCTCTCTGTTCTCCAGAACAGGCGCCTTCCAGAAGGAAGAATCCAACAGACGGTTATCTTTACAAGGTTCTGGGATACCTTGACGGATATTGTCCGGCGGCTGCGGCAGGTGCAGCCCGACATGCGGCTCGGCACTTATTCCGGCAAAGGCGGCCAGTATGTGGATTTTGCCACCAACAGGCTGCGCGGCGTGGAACGAGATGAGATCAAGCACCGGTTTTTGCGGGGGGAAATCGATATCCTGGTGTGTACAGACGCGGCTGCGGAAGGGATTAACCTTCAGACCGCCAACCTCATCATCAATTACGACCTCCCTTGGAATCCCATGAAGGTGGAGCATCGCATCGGCCGGATCGACTGCATCGGGCAGGCCCATGACCGGATAGAGGTATTAAACCTATGCTACGTGAATTCTGCCGAACAGATCGTCTTCGACCGTCTGCTTACTCGGCTGGCGGAGGCCGGAGGCGTAGTGGGCGCACAGCAGATCTCCATGCTTCCCGTAAATGAAGATGAGTTTGCAGATCTGGCAGCGGGCACCTTGAAGGAAGACGTCTTGTTTAAACGGGACCAGGAGCGCATCCGCCTTCAGAAAGAGCGCACCGAAACCATGGAGGTCCCGGCAGACCAGCTCTATGACATCTATCTGCGCCTGCAGGAGAAGCATTACAAGAACCCGCCACCCGTTACCCTCGGCAACATCTGGGACGCCCTTTGCAAATCGAGGTATCTGCAGGGATAGGCCCCAGTTTTTTAAGACTATCCGATAAGCAAATAACAGTAGCGATGCCGGAAAGGGGCAATGCCGAGGCTGCAGCCTCAGCAAAGTGTTTTTCACTTTTTGTCACCGAAGACGCCGACAGTGAGCGCCTGTGGTCGCAAACCCGCTTGATTTTTGCTTCCGGACCGAGCAGCGGATTCTGGCCAACGACAGGCAGGTTCTCGGATCGTACCTGCTTGGGAGTATTACTCTGTTTTTTCTCGACCCGGTCGATCATATCGGCGAGTGGATCAATAATAACAAGCGCAAAGAGGCCGCCACATGAGCGGAACGCATCGCAGTGCCATCATAATTTATGAGGACGCGGATAAGCCTGTGGAAGTCCGGATTGATCCTGATTATGAAACCGTCTGGCTTTCTTTGAATCAACTTTCCGAGGTGTTCGGGCGCGACAAATCAGTTATTTCCCGTCATTTAAAAAATATATTTAATAATAAGGAGTTGGATTAAAATTCAGTTGTTGCAAAAATTGCAACAACTGCCGCTGACGGCAAGACCTACCAAGTGGAATACTTTAATCTCGATGCCATTATCTCGGTGGACTACCGGGTCAATTCAGCCCGGGCAACCCGCTTCCGCCAGTGGGCCACCCGGGTGCTGCGCGAACACTTGCTCCAAGGTTGGACCCTTAACCGGCGCCGCTTTGAAGAAAATGCCCGCGAACTGGAGGCCGCCATGGCGCTGGTGCGAAAGGCTGCCCAAAACCCCGAATTAGATACTGAAAGGGGACGCGGCCTAGTAGACATTCTTGCCAGTTATACACAGACCTTCCTGCTGCTGCATCGATATGACGAAGGGCTCCTCAAAGAGCCCACAGCCCGGCCGGGGGGGCGACTGCCAACGGTTGACGTTGCGAGGGCGGCATTGGCCGGGCTGAAAGCCGACCTGATGCATCGCGGACAGGCAACAGAACTTTTCGCCCGGGAACGGGATAATGGGCTCGATTCTATAACTTCATCTTTTGGCTCATCCGGGTCATGTGGATTGAAGCATTCGCATCAAAAGCAACATCTTCAAGAGTACCCTTGTTGACAATGCCGCCCCCCCATGGTGCCGCCCTTTATAACAGCGCCGGTTTCAATGACAAGTTCATAATCCGGATCTCTTGTGCCATCAGGCGCCGTACCAGACAAGATGCCTTTGTTGTCGATCTCTCCGCTGACTGTCCCGCCAAAAACATTGCCATTATTGACACCACCGGATATCGTGCCACCTGTATTGTCAAGAATTGTATCAGGGACGATCATTTTTTTCCACTGTAGAGCCATGGGTCACCGCAAAATCGCGCTCCTTAAATCGGTCTTGTTTTTCATTGCCTGCTCAAGGGTATGCCCCCTTACAACAACCTGCCGCGTGCTGAAATCCCCCCATCCTCGTCCCGACGCATTAAGGGATGGGACTGTTTTGCTGTAGCCGGTCATCCCTGGTTTTTTTAATTGCAATCACTCATCCGTTCGATTATCAATGGAGTTACAATCCTTTATCATTATAGTAGACGGGGAAAAGTCAAGGCGGCCTTTAAAACGCCGAAACAGGATATCGGCCAAAGATATACGGGGTGCTGACATGGAAATGAAAGACAAGTATGCGTTTGCGGGCGTTGGCTATACGCCCCAGGGCAAAGTCCCGGACCGGACTGCGCTGAGTTTTCAACTGGAGGCCTGTGCCAATGCCATTTCGGATGCGGGGCTGATGCCGGAAGATATCGACGGCTTGATCTGCTATCGGCATTTTCCCCCATCCGCGGGGGAGCAGGACGTAACCCCCTACCTGGTGGCCCAGCACCTGGGCATTGCGCCCAACTACCTTTACCAAGATGCCAATTGATCGCGCAGCCATCTGATGCACGCAGTTGGCGCGCTTGAATCCGGCTTATGCCGGTATGTTCTTCTTTCCTACGGCCACAGCGGTCGCTCCGGCGATTCCATGATGCGCATGCTTGCGGGCATGACGGGTAACGACGCCGTATACGGCCATTTCGGGGCCGCAGGCGGCTACGCCTTGGCCGCCCGGCGGGCCATGCACGAAATGAACACCGGCCCGGATACCTGGAAGCATATCGCTTCCGGCCAGCGGGCGTGGGCGGGCCTTAATCCGGATGCCATGCTCCATGAACGGCCCCTGAACGAACAGGAATATCTGGATTCCCCCTATATGATCGAGCCGTTCCGCCTGCATGACAACTGCCTGGTCTCCGACGGAGGCAGGGCCTGCATCCTCACAACCACGGAGCGGGCCCGGGATCTTCCCCACCCGGTGGTTTCGATTATGGGCATGGGCCAGTACAACCCGTCTGCCGATCTTCTGAATGCGGATTTCCTTGCAGGCGCCACCGGGGCCCGGCAGGCGGGAGAGCAGGCGTTTGCCATGGCGCAGATCACAAGAAGCGACATCGATGCCTGCCAGATCTATGACTGCTTTACCTACACAGTGGAGGTCACCCTTCAGGATTACGGGTTTTTCGCCCCCGGAGAGGGCAGGACCTGGTTTTCCGGAGGCACCATCGCGCCGGGCGGAACAATGCCGGTGAATACGTCCGGCGGGCAGCTGGCCGAAGCCTATTACATGGGCCTCACACCGTTGACCGAAGCGGTCATGCAGCTTATGCGCCGGTGCGGAAACCGTCAGCTCGGACCAGAGACCCGGACCCAAACGCCGGAAATTATCCTTTGCAGTGACAATGGGGCGATCCTGCAGACCCATGCCTGCTACATTCTCCGGAGGTACTGAAAATGACCGATACCAAACCGCTTCCTGAAATCAATGCCGATAACCGGATCTTCTGGGAAAAATGCCGGGAGCATGTGCTGACGCTCCAGAAGTGCACGGATTGCGGCAAGTTTCGAAACCCACCTGCGTTTGTGTGCCCCCGCTGCCTGAGCCGGAGCGCCGAATGGGTGCCGGTGAGCGGAAAAGGCAGCATTTACACCTTTGCCGTGTATCACACGGCTTTCCATCCCGGGTTCAAGGAAGAGATTCCCTACGTGACTGCCGTGGTGGCGTTGGCTGAAGGCCCCCGCATGATGAGCAATATTGTTGAATGCCCCCCGGAGAATGTCTCCTGCGGCATGCCGGTGGAAGTCACCTGGAGGGATGCGGAGGATCAGTTTTCCATACCACTGTTCCGGCCGGCTAAAAAGTGACGGCTTCGTAAAAAATCCAATATCTGCGTTGCGCACAATTTTTGAAGAATCTCACGTACGGCTAAGTACTATCGATTCTTCAAAAATTGCACGCGCCTTGATCTTGTCACGCCCATGGCGTGATTACAAAGCCGTCTGAAAATGACTTTTTACGAGTTCATCAAAAAGTAAGGGGCAACAAAAAAATCGCCCGATCCCGCATGTTTTCCATGGCCCTAAAAAAGACTGCAACCTTTATTTTCAAAACCGCACTCTAATTGACCATGCGTGCTCTTCCTTCCCACTCTTTTTCCCGGAGTTTGTATTTCTGGATTTTACCGGTCGCGGTCTTGGGCAGCTCCCCGAATTCAACCGCCTTCGGGGCCTTGAAACGGGCCAGGTTTTCCTTGCAGAAATCGATGATCGATTTGGCATCCGGATTCGAACCGGGGCGGGGCACGACAAAGGCCTTGGGCACTTCCCCCCACTTTTCATCGGGAATCGGCACCACCGCGACTTCCATGACATCCGGGTGTTTATAGAGAACGCTTTCGATCTCCACGGTGGAGATGTTCTCGCCGCCACTGATGATCACGTCTTTCTTGCGGTCCATGATCTGGGCGTAGTTGTCCGGGTGCATCACCGCCAGATCGCCGCTGTGGAACCAGCCGCCGCGGAAGGCCTCGGCGGTGGCTTCGGGGTCCTTGTAGTAGCCCAGCATCACGTTGTTTCCCCGCATGACGATCTCGCCCATGGTCATCCCGTCGCGGGGCACCGGCTCCATGGTTTGGGCGTCAACCACATCCATGTGCTCGGCAATGATGTAGGGCACACCCTGCCGGGACTTGTAGGTGGCCCTTTCCTCCGGACTCAGCCCAACCCATTTGCTCTGCCACTGGCACACGCTGTGAGGGCCGAAGACCTCGGTGAGACCGTAGGTCTGGGTGATATTGGCGCCCACGCTTTCCATGTTCTGAATCACCGTGGGCGCGGGAGGCGCGCCTGCGGTCATGATTTCAAGGCGCTTGTCGAGCTTGATTTGATTTTCCATGGCATAGGCCGACATGCCGATCAAAACGGTCGGCGCCGCGCAGAGGTGGGTGACGCCCTCCTCCTTGACGATCTTATAGATTTCTTCCGGCACCACCTTGCGCAGGCAGACGTGGGTTGCCCCGACGGCCGTTACGCCCCAGGTGAAGCACCAGCCGTTGCAGTGGAACATGGGCAGGGTCCAAAGGTATATGGATTCGGCATCGGTGTGGAACTCGAGCTGCTCGCCCAGGGCATTAAGATACGCTCCCCGGTGGTGGTACATAACACCCTTGGGACGGCCCGTCGTACCTGAGGTGTAGTTGATGGTCAAAACGTCGTACTCGTCATCGATGGCGTTTTCCACGGGATCTGCCGAAGCTGCTTCAATAAACGATTCATAATCGGGACCGCTCAACGGCGTGGCATCACCGGCGTCGCAGATATTGACCACCAACTCGAGGTTTTCCAGCCGGTCTATCACCGGCAATATGGCCTGGGCGAATTCGTTGTCGGCAAACAAGGCCTTGGCATCCGAATGGTTGACGATGTATTCGATTTCACCGGGGGAGAGGCGGATGTTGATGGGCACCAGGACCGCCCCAAGCATGGGCACCGCGTAATGGGCTTCGAGCATGGGCGGTATGTTGGGGCAGATAAAGGCCACCTTGTCACCTTTGCCGATGCCTTTGGCCTTCAGGGCGTTGGCCAGGCGGAAGACCCGTTCCTGGAATCGGGCATAGGTGAATCGTTCGGCCCCATTGATTACCGCTGTTTTATCCGGGAAAACCGTCGCGCTCCGGTTGAGAAAATTTACCGGGCTCAGCAGATGTTTGTTTACCGAGTGGACTGTCATGGTGGCTTACCTCCTGTTTGGCTTGGCTATCGAAAGAAACCGCGTTTAAAAGGATAAACATTGGCTGGAGTTTAATTAAGGGGAAAGGAATAGGAACTTACTTTTGACGTCCAAATGTATAACAAGATTCGAATTGTGTGTAAAGTGATTTTCGCCACTTGATATTGTATGCAGGTAAAAGATGGGTTTTGATTGGAATGAAACGATTTGGAAATTGATGCGACTTATTAGAAAATTGAAACATTAAGCCCTGTTTTTTATATTTTTTTACGGCACTTATCCGGTTTATGCCGCGCGCCAATTTCTGGTTTCATTGCACCCAATGATCATCTAACGGGGCTTGGGCATATTGTCCATCATAAATCGATTCAATTGTTTCAATAGCTGTTTCCCTTGGTGGATCGTGATTCCGGGTCTCCCACAAACCCAGATGCTTTAATATTATTTGAATAATATTGTCATCCTCAATAAAGGCGATAATGCGAATCATTCTTGCCGCGGATGGAATATTCCCGGGGGTAAAGAAAAATGTACCTTGATTTTGATAATCCTCTCTGCCTCGAAATTCAGAATACTGGAGGGACATAGCCGTATGGTGCATTTTGCCAAAACCGATTATCGCCCCGTAGCTTTCGGCAATACCCCGTTCACCGCACAAATAGGCCTTTAGCGCTTCTTTTGGCAAAAGCCATAGTGGTCTTTATTCTGGAATACTGAATTTTTGAATGTCTTCATCCGTTAG
>PUOB01000242.1 GCA_003551985.1 Desulfobacteraceae bacterium
AAAAACAATCCTTTTGTGGTTATCAACTGCTCCGCTTACCCTGCCACGCTTTTGGAAAGTGAACTTTTCGGCCACGAAAAAGGAGCATTTACCGGTGCGGTCCGGCAGAAAGCCGGACGATTTGAACAGGCGAACGGCGGCACCATATTTCTCGATGAAATCGGTGAAATTCCCCTGCAGGCCCAGGTGAAACTGCTTCGGGTTGTCCAGAACCGGAAATTCGAGCGCATTGGCGGCGACACCACCATAAGCGTCGACATCCGGATACTGGCAGCAACCAACAAGGAATTGCTCCAGGCGGTCAAGACGGGGGATTTTCGCGAGGACCTGTTCTACAGGCTAAATGTCATCCCTATGCATCTGCCGCCGCTTAGAAACCGTAAAAACGACATTCCATACCTTGCCAGACACTTTCTCAGCCGCTTCAATGAAATCCAGGGCAAGTTCGTCAAAGATTTCGACACCGAGACCATGCGAAGGCTGCTTGAATATTCCTGGCCCGGCAATGTCCGGGAACTGGAAAACACGGTCGAGCATGCCGTTGTCCTGGCGCGGGAGGACCGGATCATGCCCACGGACCTTCCATCGTTTCTCACAAACGGCGCTTTTACCGAAGGCGATGCCGCCCGCAAACCGGACAAGACACTTGAAACCCAGGAAAAGCAGCACCTCATCGAGATGCTCAACGAATGCGGCTGGAACAAAAAGGAAACCGCCCGCCGACTCGGCATCAGCCGCAGCACCCTGTATGTGAAGCTGAAGCGCTTTCAAATCAAAAATCCTGCTTGAAAATATTCCCCCACTCCCTCCACCGGGCTCACCACCGGACCGGCACGCAAAGACAGTGTCCGATTTTTATACACAGGCAAATAACCGTAATTATTTTATTTTAAAAAAATTACCGATAACATGTGTACGAAACCCATACAGCACTACCCGTACAGCCCCCCTTCTCTAACCCGCGCCATAAAATATTATATGGTTCAATTTCATTCAGGCGGACGTCCGGTGGGGCCGTAATCAACCGTCCGGTGCCCGCCCGATGTTGCTTACGGCCCCACCGGACGTCCGCCTATGAAATTGGTCATTTATATAAGGTCAAAACCGTCACCGTCGCCGATAAAGCCGGTTTCCCCCTCGATAGCTATATTCATTCCGCCGCTATATTAGTGCCCGAACGAAAACCAGGATTTTTCGGCAAGGTCAAGGAAGGCGAAAATTTTAACCGCATGGTGCACGCACCAACAATTGCAGGGTGTTGGCCGTAGGGGCGGAGATATTGAGCTTTTTTACGGAACCGTCTATGTTTGGCATTCTTTTTGCAAGTCTTTGCAATTCTACGCCGTAGTCATCAGACCCGAGGACACAGCGCATGCGTGACGCATGTCGGCGGCACTGTCCGGATGCATTGGGACAAAACCTTATTTGATAAATTAGAAGGTAAAAACATTGGATCCCATCATTATGATCCTTGGAACCGATGAGGGTCAAAGCGAGCGGTTGGCCGGATTGCTCCAAGCCAACGGGTACCACCCGGACGTAAAGGACAATTTCGCCATGCTGACTGAAAGGCTCACAGAGAAAAAACCGGCGGCCATTATCCTGGATATCGATGCGGCGCCCCATGACAATCATCTGTTTCGCGCCTTCAAGCGAAACAATCCGGACGTCATACTGCTCGGCCTTTCCGCCTATTCATTTCACCCGGCGCTGAAGGAGTCGATGGAAAAACACATATTCGCATGCATGGTGAAACCGATTGACCCGGATGAAGTTCTTTTTCTTTTGAAAACCGGATGCGACGAGAGTCATACCGACACATAACTTGTTCAATTAAAAAGGGAGGTTTACAAGTGAGGATCAAACGCAGGGACTTTCTCAAGATAAGCGGCATTGCGGGCGCGACCCTGACAATGCGCCTGCCGGCCCTGAATGCGCTTGCAGCAACAGGACCATCAAATGCGGATAGTCGGGGCAATCCGGAAAATAAGAATGGAAAATGGATCCCGTCCACCTGCCAATCCTGCACCGCATGGTGCCCGATCGAAATTTTCGTCCAGAAAGGACGGGCGGTAAAGGTGCGAGGCAACCCATTGTGCAAGGCCAACAACGGCTACTGCTGCCCCAAGGGACACATGGGGCTTCAACTCGTGTATGACCCCGACCGCGTTAAAGTTCCCGTAAAGCGGACCAACCCGGAAAAAGGCCGCGGCGTGGACCCCGGATTCGTTCCGATTTCATGGGACGAAGCAATGGGCACCATCGCCGAAAAACTGGTTGAATTGCGCAATAACGGGGAAAGCCACAAGTTTCTGCTGATGCGCGGCAGGTATTCAACCACGACCCGAAACATTGCATACAGTCGCTTCCCGGAAATTTACGGCTCACCCAACAACATCTCCCACAGTGGCATTTGCGCGGAAGGGGAAAAATTCGGCCCCTATTATACGGAAGGGCTCTGGGGATACCGGGACTATGACCTTGTCAATACCAAATACCTGCTGATATGGGGGTGCGATCCCCTGAGCTCCAATCGCCAGGTTCCCAATACCATATACCGGTTCGGCCACTTGCTTAAAAATGCCACCGTGGCCACGGTCGATCCCAGGTTTTCCACCTCCGCCGCCAAGGGGCACCACTGGCTCCCGGTAAAGCCCGGGGAAGACGGTGCGCTTGCGCTCGCAATGGCGCACGTAATCCTCAAAAAGGGTTTGTGGCACAAAGAATTCGTCGGGGACTTCAAGGACGGGGAAAACCGCTTTGCCGGCGATGGCTCACGGGGATGGTTCATGTCACGGGAGGCCGACATTGATGAAGACCTGTTCGAGGAAATCCACACAAACGGGCTGATCAAGTGGTGGAACCTGGTGCTCAAAGACAAAACACCGGAATGGGCGGCTGAAATTACAGGCGTCGACGCGGCAGTCATTGAAAAAGTCGCCACCGACATGGGTCACGCAGCGCCCCGCGTTGCCATCTGGCTCGGGCCCGGGCCGGTAATGAGTCCCCGCGGCGCATACACCTCGTCGGCCATCCATGCCTTAAACGGGCTGCTGGGTTCGGTTGACAACGAGGGAGGCACCCTCCGGCATTCGTCAGTACCAATCGGCAGCGAACCGGCGGCCGACGACTACGTCGATGACATCGCCCGGGAAGGCAGAACATACCCGAAAATCGATCAGCGGGGAACCAAACGATTCCCGGCATTAAAAGGCGGAAAATCCGGCGGCGGCGTGGTTACAAACAACGTACCCAACGCCGTCCTTGCCGAAGATCCCTACGACATAAAGATCGCGATGGGCTACTGGAACAACTTCGCATTTTCCGGTCATGACACCAAGCGATGGGAAAAGGCATTTGCCAAAATACCCTTTTACGTATGCTGCACGACGCATCCATCCGAATTGGCCCAGTTTGCGGATATTGTCCTTCCCGCGCCGCTTGCCCCCTTCGAACACATCAATGTCATCAACAACTTTGCCAATACATACGCCCACGTATCCATTCAACAGCCGGTCATTAAGCGCCTGTGGGATACAAAAACATTCGAAACGGAGATCATGTGGCTTTTGGCTGAAAAGCTCAAAGAAAAGGGCTTTTCCAACATGTTCGACTATTTTTCACAGGAATTTGAGGACCCGGAAACCGGGAAAAAACCGATGAACGCGGAAGAATTCGCGGAGATTCTGGCCAAAATTTACAGCAAGCCGGTATGGGCCCCCGAGGCGCCGCTGCCGGGGGATAAGCTGGACGGATGGGCGGATTTCAAGAAAAAAGGCATTTACAACTCCCAGCCGTATACATTCCGACAGCACTGGGGGAATTTCGGAACCGTGACGAAAAAATTCGAGTTTTACAGCGAAACCTTGAAGAAAGCCCTTACCGGCCATGCGGAAATCCACAATACTGACATTGATGACATCCTCGATGCCGTTGATTATACCGGCAAGGGGGAGCTTGCATTCGTTCCCCATTACGAGCCGCCGTTACGGGTTGACGACGAAAACGAATATCCCTTTCTGTTTATCGATTACAAGTCCCGGCTCAACGGAGAGGGACGAAGCCAGAACGCGCCCTGGTACTATGAATTCAAAAAAGTCGATCTTGGCGACGAGCGATGGGCGGACGTCATCAAAATCAACCCTGAAGACGGCAAAAAAATCGGTGTCAAAACCGACGACACGGTCCGCGTAACGTCCATGGCCGGATCCATAACCGTTACTGCAAAGCTCTGGGAAGGGGTGCGTCCCGGAACCGTTACCAAGAGTTTTGGCCAGGGCCACTGGGCGTATGGCCGGCTGGCCGCGAAAGACTATAAGAACGCCCTGCCCCGCGGCGGAAACAACAACGAGCTGATACCGGACGTATACGAGCCGCTGTCCGGCAGTTCCGCCAGAAACGGCGGGTTTTTCGGCGTTAAAATCGAAAAGGTATCTTAACAGGAGAGATATATAAATGACACAATACAGCATGATCATCGACCTGCAGAAATGCGTGGGGTGTGGCGTCTGCGCCATTGCCTGCAAAACGGAAAACAATACCCAGGACCGCTCGGATGACCAGTCATTTAACTGGGCGGACTTCATTTTCGTGGAAAAAGGCGCATTCCCCGATATACAGTACGCCATCTATCCGACGTTATGCAACCATTGCAGCGATGCGCCATGCGTGGTAGTCTGCCCGGTGCATCCAAAGGCGATGTATAAAACCGACAACGGCGTCACCATGCAAAACGAAGACCGGTGCATCGGCTGCCAGTCCTGCCAGGACGCCTGCCCATACAGCGAACGAAGCATCGAGAGGACATTTTACGGATACAGCGTTATCAGCTTCAACCGCATGGAACCAAACGCGTTCTACACGGACAAGGAAGAGCTGCTTTCGGGAATAACGGCTTCCGGAAAGGCGGTCTCCGATGCGGTCGGGGCAACCCCGCCGCACAAAACGGACATCAGCCATTCGGATTACAATGCCGTCCGGCAGTCCGGCATTATTGAAAAGTGCATTTTCTGCGAGCACAGGCTCAAGGCGGGCAAACTCCCGGCATGCGTGACGGCCTGCCCGGCAGAAGCCAGAATATTCGGGGACCGCCATGACCCGGAAAGCGATGTAAGCCACCTTCTGTTGACCCACAAGGCGCGCAGGCTGAGAAACAACCGGGCGGAATTCCTGACGCCCGACCAAAGGGGGCATCTGCCCAATGTGTTTTATATCAATGATTACATGCGTCCGGAGCGGATTATCGTCGAAGGTGAGAATTTCAAAAAAACTGAGATTTAATCGAAAGGATCAAAATGCTTACAGCAGCGCAAACACAGCGCCGGCCGCGTGAACCAAAAAATAACCGGGCGGTACAAATGGCCCGTGCGGATTGCTGCAGGCTTCTGGCCGCGTGTTTTTACCCGCCGGACGCAAAACTGTTCGCAAGGGAAGGTCTCACGGATAAGCTCGGCGCGCTTTTAAAAATTGCATGCACCGGGGCATCCCCCCTGGTACCGCCCTTGCAGGCTCACCTTAAACACGAAAACGACAAGCAGCTATCGGTTGCCTATACCCGTCTTTTTCTGGGGCCGCCTGAAGTACTGGCCCCGCCGTATGCTTCTTTTTACCTGGACAAGGGCGGTACCGTCATGGGGCCGTCCAGCGTAGCCATCGAGGCATTATACGACAGTGCGGGCCTGGCGCTGGACAATGACTTCCAGGACATGCCGGATCATGTCGTTGTCATGCTTGAATTCCTTTACTACCTGATATTCCGGGAAGCACTGGCGGAGGACAGCAACGAATTCCAGCAGAAAGAAAACTTGAAAAACATAAGGATTCATTTTCTGAAAAATTACATCTTCACATGGATACCCGAGTTCTGCCTGAAAATCACGGAGGCCGAAACGCATCCATTTTATACGGGGCTGGCGCAATGCCTGGACACCTTTATCCAATGCGGATTTGCAACGCGCGAGGTTGACCATGCAGACATTTGATACACTTTTAGCGGCATCCGCCAAGGCGCATGGCCACCTCTGCGCAGGGCAGGTGGTCGGGGTGCGCATGGCCATGCTCGGATGCCGCCTGATCGGTCTTGACGAACCGACCTGCCGCAACCAGATCAAAAAGCTCATCGTGTTCGTGGAAATGGACCGGTGCACGGCCGATGCCGTGGCCCATGTCACCGGCGTCAAGCTGGGGCGGCGGAGCCTCAAGTTCATGGATTACGGCATCATGGCCGCCACTTTCGTCAACCTGGAAACCGGAAAATCGTTCCGGGTCATTTCCACCGAGGAATCCAGGGACCTTGCGGATTCCTACGCCCCTGAAGTCCAGGGAAAAGGCCCGCGGCAGCTCGAAGCCTACAAACGGATGCCGGAATGCGTTCTTTTCCGCGTTCAAAAAGTGAAAGTCAACCTGAGCGAATACGACCTTCCCGGTCCCACCCGCCGGAAAGTCACCTGTACCCGGTGCGGCCAGGTCATCCGGGACAAAAAGGAAGTCGCGTCCAACGGCGCCATTGTGTGCCGGCCTTGTACCCGGGAGGCCTACTTCTCCCATGCATCGGAAGTGAGCTGGCCGGATATGAACCAGATTCCCGAGCCGGTCGGCCGGATTAAGGAGGATATGTCGTGCTGAAAAAAATACCGCTGGAAAAGGCTGTGGGAACCGAACTGGCCCATGATATCACCGAGATCAGCCCGGGTGAATTCAAAGGCCCCGCTTTTAAAAAAGGACACACGGTATGTGACGAAGACCTGTGTCATCTTCAGAAGCTGGGCAAGAACCACCTATACCTGCTCGACCTTGAACCGGACGAAATCCATGAAAACGAGGCCGCGGCCCTTCTGGCGGAAGCACTCGCGGGCGATGGCGTAATCGTCGGGGAAAAACCGTCCGAAGGCAGGATCAACATATACGCGGCCCATGACGGGCTGCTCACGGTGGACACCGCCACCCTGGCCGCGTTCAACATGGTGGACGAGGTGATGTGCGCCACTTTGCACAACAACACCCGGGTCCAAAAAGGCGCCCTTGTGGGCGGCACCCGCGCGCTCCCGCTTGTCTTGAAACGCGCGCCCGTCGAACGCGCCGGCCGGATCGCGGCCCAAAACGGCGGTATCCTATCCGTCGCCCCAATACGCCCCTTGAGTGCCGGACTGATCATAACCGGAAATGAAGTTTACCACGGGATCATAAAGGACCGCTTTGCCCCGGTATTGTCCGGCAAAATCGAGTCGCTTGGCGCCAGGGTGCACCGCACCGCATTTGCGCCCGACGACGCGGATCAAATAAGCGCCAAAATTTTATCCCACATCGAAAACGGGTGCGACCTGATCCTGCTGTCCGGCGGCATGAGCGTCGACCCGGACGACGTGACCCGGAAAGGAATAGAAAAGGCGGGCGCGGACGCAATGCATTACGGCGCGGCGGTTTTGCCCGGCGCCATGTTCATGGCGGCCTATTTCGGCGACATCCCCCTATTGGGCATTCCCGCATGCGCGCTGCATCACCGGGCAACGGTGCTCGACCTGGTCCTCCCCCGCATTATGGCCGGCCTCAGGATCGGGAAAAAAGAACTCGCCCTTCTGGGGCACGGCGGGCTCTGCCGGAATTGCCCGGAATGCACTTTTCCGGGCTGCACCTTCGGGAAGGGGGCATAACAAAAAAAAAGCTTTTTACCGCCCGATTTTTCGCCTATACTGCAGCCACAACAAGCAGCAGGAATTTATCCATCGAAACGAATCACCTTAAAAAATCAATTATGAAAACGATGCACCCCCGCAAGGGGCCTCCATTGTATAGAAAAGATGTTCCCGTCGCCGCCATCGTCGGATATTCAAACTCCGGCAAAACGACGCTTCTGGAAAAACTGATCCGCGAAATGAACGCGCGGGACCTGCTGGTGGGAACCATCAAACACGATGTTCACGGCTTCGAGATGGATCGGTCCGGCAAAGACACCTGGCGCCACAAGCAGGCCGGTGCATCGGCCACCATTATCTCCTCCCCCGCCCAGATCGGCATGGTCAAGGACGTGGACCACGACCATGACCCGCTGGAACTCGCCGCCCTCATGCCGGATGTAGACCTGATCCTGCTTGAAGGCTACAAAAGCGCGGAAATATCAAAAATAGAGGTTTTCCGGACGGCGGTATCCAAAAAACGCTGCTGCACGGATGACCCCTACCTGATGGCCGTGGTCAGCGACATTCCGCATGACAACGGGGTACCCTGCTTCGGCCTCGACGAGATTTCCGCCATTGCGGAGTTCCTGATTCAAAAACTTTCCGTCTCCCCCGCCCGCAGCACCCAAAAACCCGGTAAAAGGAAAATAAGCGCTCTCAATTCTTCGGAATGACGGCAAAGCCGCCTGAACCGGAAAGGCCGGGCTGGCCGCCCAGCGCCAGCCGCACGCAAATCTCCCGAACCGGGGTAGAATCGGTTTACATTCAGAAAGAACACCTGCACACTATGCCGGCGGGGACATAACCCTTTTCTTCACTTGACAGGCGTTTCGCTGCCGCGGCGGAAAACAAGAACCTCATCTCCCGGCCGGATTTCACCGCCTTCGAGTATCCGGACAAAAATCCCCTCCCGAGGCATGACGCAGTCACCGACCTGGTGAAATATGGCGCAATGATCATGGCATTCCTTTCCGATCTGCGTCACTTCGGCCAGAACGGACTGCCCGATCCGGATTTTTTCCCCCACGGGAATTTCCCAGAGACGAATGCCTTCGGTCGTCAGGTTCTCCGCAAAATCCCCGGGGTTCACATCGATGCCCGCCTTCCGGATCTTCTCGATGCTCTCGATTGCCAGCAGACTGACCTGCCTGTGCCAATCCCCCGCGTGGGCGTCGTTTTCAATGCCGTAATCCTTGATAAGCGATACCCGCTCGATGTTGTGCTTCTTTTCACCTTTTTTTTCACTGATGGAAACGGCCAGAATACGCCCTTCCCTTTCATTGGATAAATGCCCGGCCATGTAAAACGAACCCTCCCAGAATTTTTTCAACACGGTTAAACCAATCAACAGCAATTCATATCCACCGGGATATTCTTTCCCTTAATCCATGTCTGGATGATATATGCGGCGCATCCCACACCCGGCGTGACGCTCATGGCCCCTGCCGGACAGTTATTGACGCAGGCGCCGCATTCCATGCACCCGTCCTTGTCGGCAATGCCGGCCTTTCTGCCATTGAGCACGAAAACGCCGTGCGGACAGACATGCGTGCAAATGCCGCACCCAATGCATGCCGTGTCGTTCAACCGCAGCGTGGCAACGCCCGAAAAATACCTGAATTTTTCCAATCTATGCCTCCTTCCCGGAAAAAACAACTCAAAATGCCGCCAAGATCCATAAAAAAATACCCGCCGCAACCGCGCCGGCCTGAAACGGCATGCTGATTCGCATTTCTTTTTCCACCCCCGACGGCGAGGTGTACGGGGTGGCGCCGGTAAAATTCATGGCCAGAAACGAACTGACCGCCAGGGCGATGAAAAGCAGGGCAAACGTTTCAGGCACCCCTGTCTGTTCGCGAAAGAAAAAGACAAGCGGCAAAACGCCTGCAAAACCCGCAATCAAGCCTTTTACGCTGAAAGCCCGGCCCGGTATCCAGGGCAGAAACGCCGGCGTCAAAACGGCACCCGTGAAAATACCCATAAAATAAGCCGCAAGCATCATTGGACTCCGGCCGACCGCATCGCCAAACGAAAAAATGCCCGGCCCAATGCCCGACAATATAAACACCGCTGCGATTGTCCACAATGTCGGCTTCCAGACAAAATAAAGCTCCACCGGGGTAAGCACCAGCCTTTCCCGGAGATCGAAGGTCACCTGCCGCATCTTTCCGGCGGCTTTCATGCGGTTGGCAATAAACGCCTCGATGTCGCCGGCCCGCACAGGACCCCATACCACCTCGAAACCACACCCTTTTTTCACATCCCCGGCCGAAACACCGTTTGCCGCAAGCTGCGGCAGCACGAGTTTTCGATGTGAAACCAGGCGTTCAAGGCCGGATTGCCGACCCCTCCGTATCACTTCCGCCGCTGAAAACAGGCCTTTTCCGCCGGCGCACCAGACGTTGATCCCCCTGGTGTCGACCACGAGGATCCATGCATCCGTATGCTTCAGCCGGGTTCTCAGCTTGTCGAAGCCGAGCTTGTAATTGGCGGTCACCAGAACCGGTGCGTCGCGTGAAGGCTCTCCGACGGCATAAAGCCCCGGTGCGAGCTTGTAATCACTTCTCCCGAGGCCGGATCTTGCCCGGACAGCGCCCAGAAAATCGTGAAAATCCAGGCCGGTTTTTACCCTGGGAACCGGGCCGGCGGGTGTTTCCAGAAAATCCGCCACAAACCGGCAAACGGTATAGCCTGGCTTTTCATGAACACCGCTCGGCGGCGATGGCGGCGGACCGCAGCACGGCTCATCCGCGGCGTCTAAACAATCCGGCGAAGCCATTTCCGGAAAGGTCAAAGAGGGACAGCAGGCATCTTTTTTTGTTTCATCATTTTTCATTGATAACAACCTTGACAGTCTCGTAAAAAGTCCGGAATCCAGGCTTGTGCAACCTTTGAAGAACGGTAGGGGCGAATTCTCATTCACCCCTACAGGAACGCTTCGATGGTTTTTTTGAAGGCATCCAGGGTCGCCCGGTCGATGCAGTAGCATGAACGTGGACCGTCCACAACGCCTATAACAAGACCGCTTTCTTTCAGGATCTTGAGATGCTGGCTCACCGTGGATTGGGCCAGGGGCAGAATGTCCACTATCCGCCCGCAAACGCAGCTATCGGTTTCAAGGAGGTGCGAAACAATCCGAACGCGGGCGGGATGCCCGAGTGCCCGGCATATCCGGGCAAAGGCCGCGTTTTCGAGCAGCGCATCGCCGGAGTCTGTTTTTTTTTCACAACGATCCATCATCGGTCATCCCTGGCAACGGTCGCCTCTTAATCGCATATTCATCGTTAATCGACGATATACGATAATACGTAAAGAATGTCAACCCTGAAGCGGTAAATTTTTTCTCAGCCACCAAAAAAAGGGGCGAAAAAACTGCGCATCCGGACGGCGGGCGTCGACATTGCACCCCCTGACCCACCCCTTTATCTCCCCGGAAATGCCTGCCCGGCCGATACAAAATACAAACCGAACACTTTCATAAATGACCTCGAAGCTTTCGGCACGGTGACTGCAACATTCGATTTACAAATTTGCGCACAAGTGTTTGTTCGCTTATTTTATTTTTTAAAACG
>PUOB01000416.1 GCA_003551985.1 Desulfobacteraceae bacterium
ACGCGCCTGGTCTGCCCGGAAGCCAATATTCCGGCGACGACCGCCCTGGCCACGATCAGCGCCGCTGACGGCATAAAGAAAGGGCTTACGCGGGGGGCAAATGTCGTGATGCCAAACCTGACCCCCCCGACGTACCAGCGGCTCTACGCGGTGTATCCGGGCAAAGCCTGCATTTCAGACAATGGCGCTCATACGGAAGCTGACGGGGTTCACCGGTGGATATCTGAAATCGGCCGCAGCGTGGGCTCCGGGCAGGGGGGCCGCCGGCATGGTCCATAACATTTTCAGCCAACCGATTTTCTCTTTAAAGCCGCGCCAACCGACTGACCGAAGGCCAGGCATATATGGCATGGGACTTGCTGTTATATTTACGACCGTTGAACGCTTGAAATGCCTTCATGCCGGTTTCGGCAAGATCATTGATAAATCCAAACTCGTGCAGCCGTTGGGGAACGGTACAAAAAACCCGTAGTGAATCGGAGACGCAACCTGACTGTTTACGAAGCCGCAAAATAATGACGGATAGAGGCTTTTTTCGGGAATATCAATTTGGTCGGGAACATCAATTAAAAGGGGGGCCTATGAAACCGATTCCAGTTGGGCAGCAGGCGGCTGCAGACGAATTTACCCCGGAACAATGGGGGAAAATCGATGCCGTGATTGCAGCATACCGAGGCAAACCGGGGGCGCTGATTCCCGTGCTGGAAGAAGTCCAGGGAATCAGCGGGTATCTGCCGGAAATCGTCCAGCGCCGTGTGGCCGGGGGACTCGGAATTCCCTTGTCCCAGGTCTACGGTGTGGTCACGTTTTATTCCTTTTTTACCATGAAACCCCGGGGCAGGCACCAGGTGCGGGTATGCCTGGGAACGGCATGCCATGTGCGGGGCGGACACCTGCTGGAAAAAAAGATCTCACAGGGCCTGCGAATTCAACCGGGCGAAGTGGACAAGGACCGGCTTTTCAGCCTGGAAATCGTCCGGTGCGTAGGGGCCTGCGGGCTGGCGCCGGTCGTGGTGGTGGATGATGACACCCACAAGCAGGTCAAGGCGGCCAGGGTGGAAGAGATTCTTGATGGCTACCGAAACAGGGAGGAGGAACGCTATGCTTGAAAAAATCACATCGCTTGAGGCATTGCAGGACATTGCCCGGCAGGTGGCACAGGATCATCAGAAATACCGCCTGCGTTTGATGGTTTGCGGAAGCAATGACTGCCACCTGACCGGAAGCAATGAAATCATTGACGAATTTCAAAAACAGATCCAGCAAAGAAATCTTGAAGATCAGGTCCAGGTGGTGGCAACCGGATGCATCGGTTCGTGTTCCATGGGCCCTGTCATGACCGTCTGGCCCGAGGATATTTTCTACATGAAGCTGCAGCCGGCAGATGTCGCGGAAGTGATGGACAGCCACGTGGAAGGCGGCCATCCGGTCGAACGCCTCATGTATCATGATCCGAACACCGGCCAGGCGATTGCCCATAGTGCGGACATCCCGTTTTTCGCCCGACAGCATGCTATTGTCCTTGGCAACAAGGGGCTCATCGACCCTGAAAGCCTCCGGGATTATATCTGGCAGAACGGCTACCAGGCCCTGCATAAATGCCTTACAGCGCTGTCCCCCGAAGAAATTATCGCTGAAGTCAAAGCCGCCGGACTTCGCGGCCGGGGCGGCGGCGGTTTTCCATCGGGCTTGAAGTGGGAATTCTGCGCCAACACCAAAGGCGACGTCAAGTATGTGCTGTGCAACGCGGACGAAGGAGATCCCGGGGCGTTCATGGACCGGCGCATCATGGAAGACGACCCGCACGCCATTCTGGAAGGCATGGTTATCGGGGCCAAAGCCATCAATGCCAGCCAGGGGTATATTTACTGCCGGGCGGAATACCCCCTTGCGCTGGAGCGCCTGTATGCGGCCCTTGACCAGGCCAGGTCCATGGGGCTTCTCGGAAAAAACATCATGGGAACGGGTTTTGACTTCGATATAGAGATTTACAAGGGGGCCGGCGCCTTTGTATGCGGCGAGGAGACCGCCCTTATGACTTCGATCGAAGGCAAGCGCGGCACACCCAGACCCCGCCCCCCCTTTCCCGCCATATCCGGTTTGTGGGGAAAACCCTCGATTCTCAACAACGTGGAAACATGGGCGACCGTTCCCCGGATTCTTTTTGACGGCGGGGACGCCTATGCAAAAATCGGCACGGAAAGCTCCAAGGGCACCAAGGTGTTCGCCGTTACCGGCAATATAAACAATATCGGGCTGGTGGAAGTCCCCATGGGCACATCCATCGGCGAGATCATCTTTGACATCGGCGGCGGCGTCTCAGGTGGCAAACAATTCAAGGCGGCCCAGCTCGGCGGGCCATCGGGCGGGTGCGTGCCGGCCGCGTACCTGAACCTGCCCACGGATTACGAGGCCATTGTCAAGGCCGGCGCCATCATGGGCTCCGGTGGCCTGATCGTCATGGACGAAGATACCTGCATGGTGGACATGGCCCGCTATTTCATGGATTTCTGCCAGGACGAATCCTGTGGCAAGTGCACCCCCTGCCGTGTGGGAACAAAACGGATGCTGCAGATCGTTGAGAATATCTGCAAGGGGGAGGGCCGGCCCGAAGACCTCGACCTGCTGGAAAGCCTGTCGCACACCATCAACGATGCCTCCCTGTGCGGCCTGGGTCAGACGGCTCCGAACCCGGTCCTTAGCACCCTCAAGTATTTCATGGACGAATACAGGGCCCATATCGAAGATAAAAAATGCCCCGCCGGTGTTTGCGCGGATCTTTTTACAAGCCCCTGCCAGAATGCCTGCCCCGTGGAAATGGATATTCCGGCCTATATTGCTTTGGTACGGGCCGGCCGCCTGGCGGACGCCTACAAGGTGCTCAAGCGGACCAACCCGTTTCCGGGCGTCTGCGGAAGGGTCTGCGGCCATCCCTGCCAAAGCAAATGCAGACGATCGCAGCTCGACGAAGCGCTCGCCATCAAAAACCTCAAGCGGTTCATCACCGATTATGTGCCGCCGCTTCGGCCTGAGCCAATTCCGGTCGTTCATCCCGAAAAAATCGCCGTTATCGGGGCCGGTCCCGCCGGCATGACCGCGGCGCTGGAAATGAAAAAACGCGGCTACGCGGTGACAGTATATGAAGCGCTGTTCGAAGCGGGCGGCATGCTGCGATGGGGCATTCCTGAATATCGACTGCCCAGGGAGATCCTGGCCCGGGAACTCCAGGAGATTCTGGATACGGGTGTAGTGCTCAAAACCAACGTCAAAATAGGGGAGGATATATCGTTTGACGATCTGAAATCGGACCATGACGCCGTTTATATCGGCATCGGTGCACAAAAAAGCTCACCCCTCGGGCTTTCCAACGAGAGTGCAGCCGGCGTGATCGGCGCTGTCGAATTTTTGAGAGACTATACCATGGGCAAGGATGTCTGGGTGGGCAAACGGGTGGCCGTCGTCGGCGGGGGAAACTCGGCCATCGATGCCGCCCGGACCGCCCTCCGGCTGGGGGCCGAGTCGGTGACGATACTCTACCGGCGGGAGCGAAAAGACATGCCGGCCCTTGAGGCGGAAGTCAAGGCGGCGGAAGAAGAAGGCGCCGTCATCGATTTCCTGGTTGCGCCCCTGGAAATCGGTGTTTCCGATGGAAGCATAAAGGGGCTTACGCTTCAGCGAATGCGGCTGGGCGACTTCGATGCAAGCGGCCGCCGCCGCCCCAGGGCCATAGAGGGCCAAATCGTCGAGATGGAAATCGATATGCTCATTCCTGCAATCGGTCAGCAGGCCGAGCTGGACTTTCTTTCCCCGGCGACACAAATCGATGACAACACAAAAGACACCGTTGCCATTGATGCCGGCGGGAACACGATCCTCGTAAACAAGGATTATTCAACGGATCATGCCGGCGTCTGGGCCGGTGGCGACATTGTAACCGGGCCGGCCATGGTCATCGACGCCATTGCCGCAGGGCAAAAAGCCGCCGTTTCCATGGACCGGGCACTTCGGGAAGCCAAGGGGGAACAGCCCTGGAAGGAGACAGAGGACAAAATTGAAATCCCTGTCGAGGTGGACGAGGAGGTCGAAACGCTCTTGCAAATCCGGATCCGGGAATTGTCTACGGCGGAAAGAAGCCGGAATTTCAGCGAAGTTGAGTTGGGATACGACGAGGATATGGCCCTGCGCGAGGCAAGACGCTGCATTCGCTGCGATGTGAAAACAGAAGCATAAGGGAGGATATCATGGTAGCATTGACAATTGACAACCTGGCGGTAGAGGTCCCGGAAGGGACCACCATCCTGGAGGCCGCCGGAAGTGCGGGAATCCACATCCCGACGCTTTGCGCCCTCCCCGAAATTCATCATAACCCCGGCGCATGCCGGGTCTGCATGGTTGAAGTCGACCGGGCCCGCACGCTGGTGGCAGCCTGCGTCTACCCGGTGGCAAACGGCATGAAAGTTAAAACCAACAGCCGGCGGGTGCGGGAAGCCCGGCAGGGGGTAATGGAATTTCTGCTCTCCGACCACCCGCAGGACTGCAACATCTGCCAGAAACACGGCAACTGCGAGTTACAGCAGGTCGCCGAACAAATCGGAACACGCGATATAACAGTGCCCCGGACGGACTTTACCGTCCACGACATCGACGACCGGTCCGAGGCCCTGGTTCGGGATGGATCCAAGTGCATCAACTGCCTCCGCTGCGTAACCGTCTGCGACCAAATCCAGGCGGTAAATCTGCTCACGCCCGAAGGGCGCGGTTTTGATTCCCGGATCGTACCCGCCATGGGACACAGCCTGGCCGATTCCGCCTGCACGTTCTGCGGCCAGTGCGCGGTGGTATGCCCCACCGGCGCCATCGTTGAAAAAGACCACACGAATCTCGTCTGGACGGCGCTGGAAGACCCATCAAAGCATGTGGTGGTCCAGGAGGCGCCGGCCATCCGGGCCCAACTCGGCGAAGCGTTCGGGATGCCCCCCGGCACGCTGGTGACGGGCCAAATGATTACCGCGCTCCGGAGACTTGGGTTCGACCGGGTGTTCGACACCAACTTCACCGCGGACCTGACCATTATCGAGGAGGGCCACGAGCTGCTCGAACGAGTCAAAACCGGCGGTGCGCTGCCCATGATCACCTCGTGCAGCCCGGGATGGATCAAGTTTATCGAACACTTCTACCCGGAACTGATCCCGAACCTCTCCACGTGCAAGTCGCCCCAACAGATGTTCGGCGCCCTGGCCAAGACGTATTATGCGGAAAAGGAGGGCATCGACCCGGCGGACATGGTTGTTGTCTCCATCATGCCGTGTACGGCCAAGAAATACGAGGCCGCCCGGCCCGAAATGAACGCCTCCGGCTTTCGGGATGTGGATGTGGTGTTGACCACCCGTGAACTCGGCCGCCTGCTCCGGCAGGCGGGGATCGATCTGAAAAACCTGCCGGAAGGCGATTACGATCCGCCCATGGGAGAATACAGCGGGGCCGGAACGATTTTCGGTGCCACCGGCGGGGTTATGGAAGCCGCCCTCAGAACCGTCTATGCGGTGGTAACCGGCAAAAACCTCCCGGACCTGAACATTGAAGCCGTAAGGGGGCTCGAAGGCATCAAGCAGGCGGGGCTAGTCATCGGTGAACTGGGAGAGGTCCGGGCGGCGGTTTCCCACGGGCTGGGCAACGCCCGCACCATTATGGACCAGATCGCCTCCGGTCAGGCCGACTACCAGTTCGTCGAGATCATGGCCTGCCCGGGCGGGTGCGTCGGCGGGGGCGGACAGCCGCTGCCGGCCACCAATGAAAAGCGAAGGCTCCGGGCCGACGCCCTATACCGCGACGACGGCGAGGTACAGCGCCTCCGGCAGTCCCATGAAAACCCGTCGATCAAAGCCATCTATGACGACTTTCTCAAGGCACCGCTGGGGGAAAAATCCCATCACCTGCTCCATACCCATTATACGGCAAGAGAGGTTTGAGGCGGCTTTAGAAAATGGATCATCGACAAGGAGACAGCCATGGAAAAACAACATGAAATCCTGGTCGTGGATGACGACATCGACATTCGCGACGTACTCCGCATTGTTCTGGAAAAAAACGGTTACAAGGTACGGCTTGCCAAAAACGGCAAAGACGCGGTAAAAGAACTCCAGGCAAAACAACCCGACCTGATGGTGCTCGATATCATGATGTCCACCGACACGGAAGGATTTGACCTGGCCTTTGAACTCCGGAACAACCCGGAATTTGAAAACATGCCCATTATTTTGCTGACCAGCTTCCTGGAAAAGGTACGGGAGGACGGGCCGGATCAATTTCAGCATATCCTGGGGGAAGAGTGGCCGGCCAAATGGATGTTCGAAAAACCCCTGAATACGGAAAAGTTTCTGAAAAAACTTGAGGGGATCCTGGGAAACGCATAGCATCGCTATCAGCGGCGCTGCAGCAATGAGGGGAGGAGCGCACCATGAAAATGCGGCTACCCGGTACGAAACAGTCCGTTTCAGGCGGCGTTCCTCCCCCCTTGTTTCTTGAAGAACTCAAGGATCGCAGCCGCTGGTTCGTCTTTTTGCGTCTCATCGTTCCGCCGGGCATATTGATTGCTGCCGGGATCGCGCACCTGCTTGGCTACCGGTTTCACATCCCGGCGATCCTTTTAATTGCCGGGATGATTTTCGCCTACAACCTGGTCTTTCTATTATGGATCCGGAGGATGTCGCCGGGACAATGGCAATCGCCCGAGGGCATCGCAAAGTTTACCTACTGGCAGCTCGGGGCGGATTACGGCGCCCTGCTGCTGCTTATCTATTTTACGGGGGGAGCGGCCAGCCCGGTCCTCTTTTTTTTCATTTTTCATATCATCCTTGCCGCAATGCTGCTTCCCCGGATATACGCCTATATTTTTGCTATCGCCGTCGCAGCCGGCGTATTTCTGATCAACCTGGCGAAAAACCTGGGATGGGCGCCACTCCACCAGGTGTATTACGGCGCCGAACCGGTCCTTATGCCCTGGCAGACGCCCCTTTTCATGCCGCACCTGCTGTTTTTCACCGCCTCGCTTTTGATAACGGCGTTTCTGGCCACCACGATCATGCGCTTGTTTTACCTGCGTGTCCGTGAGCTGGATGCACAAACCGACAACCTTGCGGCATATAACGAACGCTTTACAACGCTTTTTTCCCTGGTTGAAGCCATGGGCGCTTTCCGCCAGCTCGATCCGGTCCTGGAGGTCGCAACCCGGGAGCTGGCATCTGTTATGGGTGTCAGGGCCATTTCCGTCAAGCTCCTGAGCGAAGACGGTGTCTGGCTGGTTTACAGAGGAAATTTCGGTCTGCCGGAAACATTCGTCCAAAAAAAATCGGTGGAAGTAAAAAAAAGCCCTTTAAACCAGAGGATCATAGAAGGCGAAGCGTTTGTTACCGGTGATGTCAGCCGCCCGGAAATGTTCCAGTTCGGCGAAGACCTGGCGGCCGCCCGCATCCGGTCCGTCCTGTTCGTACCCATGGTCGTCGAGCAAAAAACCATCGGCGTGCTTGGCGCCTACTGCCGCATTCCGGGCCGGTTTTCCCGGAACGACATATCCTTCTTCAGGCTGGCCGCCGGCCTGGTAGCCATTGCCATTGAAAATTCCAGGTCCTATGAGGCCATAGAAAACTTCACTGCGGAACGCTCCCGGTTCATGCTGCGGGTCGCCCACAATCTCCGGGCACCGCTGGGAGCGGTTCTCGGCATGCTCGAACTGCTCCGCGAAGAGCACATGGGTTCCCTTACAGCGGAGCAGGCCGAATACCTGCGCCGGGTTGACCGGCGCACCCGGACCATGCTGGACATGATCAACCAGCTGATGACCCTGGCCACGAGTCGCACAACGCTCCGGCAGCCGGAAAAGACCAGCCTGGATGTATATTGGCTTGCCGGCCGCGTGGAACGCACCTTCCAGAGCATGGCCGCGGAGCGAAACATCGATTTCGCTGTCCGTGCATCAGACGGTGTGCCGCCTGTATCGGGAAACGCGGACCAAATCGAGCAGGTCCTTGAAAACCTGGGGTCAAACGCAATCAAGTACACCCCCGAAGGCGGAAGGGTTCGGATTTTGTTTTCATCGCCGTCTGCTAACAAGATCATGATCACGGTGACAGATACCGGCATCGGCATTGCCGAAAACGACCTCTCACAACTGTTTTCAGAGTTTTTCCGGGCGGACAACGCACGGGAAAAAGAAGAACTCGGAACCGGGCTGGGTCTTGCCATTGCCCGGGAAATCGTGGAATCGCACCAGGGCCGGATAACCGTGGAGAGCCGGGAAGGGCGCGGCACCACATTTGCGGTCACCCTCCCCGCCGCAGGAGGTGACAAAGGAAACACCCATGCTGGTAAATGATCTGCACCCATTGGTACAAACCATCCCGGATTCGTGCCGGGCGTGCTACACCTGCGTCCGGGAATGCCCGGCCAAGGCCATCCGGATTTCATCGGGCCAGGCCGAGGTTCTCGTGGAACGGTGCATCGGGTGCGGAAACTGCTTCCGGGTCTGCTCCCAGAGCGCCAAGCAGGTATACAACTCCATCGGAGAAGTCCGGGAGCTGCTGAATTCAGACGCTTCGGTTGCAGCCATCCTGGCCCCCAGCTTTCCGGCGGTTTTCGATGAAACCGGATATCGCCGGGTGGTCGGCATGCTACGCGTCCTGGGATTCAAGACGGTTCACGAAGTCGCCTTCGGCGCGGACCTGGTGGCACGCCGTTACCGCCAGTTGATGACAGACTATCCGAAACGGCGTTTCATCGCCACCACCTGCCCCGCGCTGGTCGAATATGTCCAGCGTTTTCATCCCGCCCTGGCGGGTTATCTCGCGCCCGTGGTATCCCCCATGCTGGCCACGGCAAGGGTTTTGCGAAGCATGCACGGGCAAGCGCTTCGCATTGTATTTGTTGGCCCGTGTATCGCTAAAAAAGCCGAACAAGACCCGGACCGTCCACACGAAATCAACGGCGTACTGACTTTTATCGAACTCCAGCAAATGCTGGATGCGGAAGGAATATCGCCGGAATCGGTCATTCGCAGTGAATTCGACGCCCCCCCCGCATCGCAGGGCGCCCTGTTTCCCATCAGCCGGGGGCTGCTTCAGGCGGCAGACATCAGTGAAGACCTGATGGCCGGGGAAGTGGTGTCGGCAGACGGCCGCCGGGATTTCGCGGAGGCGATCAAGGAACTGGAGTCGGGCGCCCTGGATGCCCGCCTGCTGGAGGTTCTGTGCTGCGACGGCTGTATCATGGGGCCGGGCATCCAAAATGATTTGCCCCTGTTTCACCGGCGAAGCCTCGTCAGCCGCTATGTCCGGCGGCGTTATGCCGAAATCGGAAACGATTCTCCGGAAAAATGGGCGGACCGGTTTGCCGGCCTGGACCTGTCCCGGCGATTTCCCGCCAGGGAATATCCCATGAAGCGCCCGACCGAGGAAGAAATTCTGGACATCCTGCGGCGCATGGGAAAGTCTGGACCAACCGATGAACTCAACTGCGGGGCTTGCGGCTATGAAACCTGCCGGGACCATGCGGAAGCCGTATGGCTCGACCTGGCGGAATCGGAAATGTGCCTGCCCTATACCATTGAGCAACTGCGCAGGACCCTGGCGGAACTCGACCGCTCCAGGGAGGAACTCGCAGGCGTCCAGGCGGCCCTGATCCAGTCTGAAAAGCTGGCCAGCATGGGGCAGCTATCAGCCGCGATCGCCCACGAGATCAACAACCCCCTTGGCGTTGTTCTGATGTACGCGCACATGCTGCAGGAAGACTGCCCGGAGGATTCGGCCATGCGGGAAGACCTGAAAACCATCGCCGAACAGACCGACCGCTGCAAGAAAATCGTGGCCAGCCTGCTCAACTTCGCCCGGCAGAACAGGGTCATGCATCAACCGGTGGACATCAACGAAGTGGCTGAACGATGCCTCCGCTCCGTTCCGCTTCCCGAAAACATTGCCATATCCATTATACGGGATATCGAGGACACCATAGCCGAACTCGACGCCGACCAGATCAACCAGGTTCTCGTCAATCTGGTTTCCAATGCAGTAGAAGCCATGCCCGAAGGCGGTACGCTGGCCCTTACTACCAGCGGCACGGAACAACACGTCTGCTTTACCATCACGGATACGGGCTGCGGCATTCCGGAGCAAAATCAACACAAGATCTTCGAACCGTTTTTTACCACCAAGCAAGTCGGACGGGGCACCGGATTAGGTCTGGCGATCAGCTATGGCATCATCAAAATGCACAACGGGGATATACAGGTGACCTCCAGCGCCGATCCGTCCGCAGGCCCAACGGGCAGCACATTCACCATTACGATTCCCCGAACGGCACAGCAGAGGCATCTGCCGGCAAGACCGTAACAGGCATTTACGCAAAACCGACGCATACCGGAGCAAGCTGTATGGAAACACTGAAACTGCTTATCGTCGACGATGAAACCGCCATGGGAAAAGCGGTGGAACGGAGCCTCCGAAACTACAAAGTGTACGTGCCGGAAGTCGACCTGGATGTGGACTATCGGGTCGAGCACGTGGAAACGGGGGAAGCGGCCGTGGCGATCATCGATAACCGTCCCCCGGATATCCTGCTGCTTGACAACAAGCTGCCGGGAATTTCCGGCATGGAAATTCTTTCTCATCTGTGCGAAAAACCCCGCGACCTTCTCACGGTCATGATCACCGCGTACGCCTCCCTGGAAAACGCCATTGCAGCCACCCGTCGCGGAGCCTATGACTTTCTGGCCAAACCCTTCACACCGGAAGAGCTGAAGGGAATCGTCTACCGAACCACGAAACACCTGCTTTTATGCCGCCATGCGGAAAAAATGGCCCGGGAGAAACACCGGATACGCTTCGAATTTCTGTCCGTTCTGGCCCATGAACTCAAATCGCCCCTGGCCGCGGTGGCCCAGTACCTGGAACTTATACGGACCGCGGATCCGGCCGCCGAGGCCGGGTTCATCCAAAAAGCGGCGGATCGCTGCCTTGAGCGGATCGGGGACATGCGCAAACTTATTCTGGACCTGCTCGATGTTACGCGCCTGGAGTCCGGCCAACGTCCCCGGCAGATACAAAGCGTGGACATTGTCCGGGCGGCGGAAAAATCGCTGGAAGCCAT
>PUOB01000182.1 GCA_003551985.1 Desulfobacteraceae bacterium
GACCAATGAGCATGCACATCAGGGGGGAAATCGCAGCAGAAGATGAAAGCCGGTATTTGGACGGCATTGAGCTGGCCCGGCTTGAGCACGCTTTTTTCGAGTGGATGCACCAGGCAAAGCGACCGGATACGAAGCTTTCCCGCATGCGTATCCGCATGATTTTCATTCTTGTTCGGTATACGGGGGGGAAGCTAAGCGAAGTGCTGTCCATAAATCCATCCTCGGACATCGATTCTGAGCATAAAGTGATCGTTTTTCCGCAATCAAAGGCTGCGCCGGGCAGGCCCGGCCGGGAAGTGCCGGTTCCGGAAAACGTCTTCGCAGCGCTGAAGTCGATGATGACCGATCGGGACTTCACCGTTTTTCTCAAAAAATCCGGATTGTCCGTCGATCCCGGATTCGTCCGCCGGAAATTTTATGAAAGGGCCCGTGCCTGCGCCATCGAAAAGGAACGGGCATCCCCCGAGGCCATCAGAAAGTCCCGCATTGCGGAATTGATGATGAACAACCTTCCGCTGCCTGCGATTCAGTCGCTCATGGGACTTTCCACCCCTGGACGAACAGCAGCGCAGGTGCATTTTTCCGAAGATGACACCCGCCAGGTTATCCGGCTGTTCATGGAAAAGGAGGCTTACAGGAAAACCAGCGCCCGAAACGCCTTTTTCGGAAAAATAAAGCGCATAACCAAAGGGGATATTCAATCCGTGGTGGAATTGTCAACAATGAGCAGCGAGACCGTGAGCACTGTCATTACCAACGGCAGTCTTGCACGGCTCGGCCTTGTGGAAGGAAAAATCATCGCCGCGGAGGTTAAGGCCCCATGGGTAATATTGCATAAAACGGCAAAAGAACCGGCGTGCAGCGCTGAAAACCGGTTTTCCGGAACAGTGACCCGGATCCGGCGGGGTGAAATCAACACGGAATACGTGATCCGGATATCCGATGAAACCGAACTGTGCGCAATCGTAAATACCGATCGTGTCGGGATCCTTGATATCCGGGAGCAGGACAGCGTATGGGCCGTTTTCAATGCAAACGCCGTCGTATTGCACCTTGATTAAGGATCGGTGCATACGGCTTTGGAATACTTGCAAATTCTATCCCTTGATCGCTCTTTCACTGTGCTGCGGGTGACGCGGGCATATCCCTGACCCACAGGTCCCGCTGGGGGAACGGTATCTCGATGTTATGCCGGTCCAGGGCCTTGTAGATGGCCATGTAGAGTTCATGCGACACCAGACCCCGCTGCTCCGGGCGCTCAATCCAGCATAGCAGCTCGAAATCCAGGCTCGAATCACCGAACCCCCGCATACGCACGCGCGGGGCAGGATTCCGGCAGATGGTCTTATGGTTTGCGGCAACGCCTTCCAATACATCCACCACCTGATCCACGTCCGAACCGTAAGCCACCCCCACCTTGATCCGGATGCGGTACTTGACCCATCGCCCGCCCGATTCGTTGACGATCTTGGAATTGGCAATAACGGAATTGGGGATGGTGACCTCCACGTCGTCGCGGGTCAGAAGCCGAGTGGAGCGGATGCCCACCTTGGTGACCTCGCCGCGCTCCCCGGAGTCGAGCACGATGTAATCCCCGAGCTTGTAAGGGGCATCGGCAATAATGAAAAAACGGGCACGGCAGTTTTCACAATGTGAAGGATGCGTTTAAAAAATAAAATATTTGATTGACCGTCACATCGTATTATTATTTATTCTCTTTAATATCTGCGTTACGCGCGGATGCGGGACGCCGGGGAGAAAAGCGCCGGGCGGTTAGAATACAGATGCATCAAAAGAATTTGACGACTGGAGACGATTAATGCTTTTGGGAGATACATTTGTTGAAATTGCCGTGATCCTGGGCCTTGCGACCCTGCTTGCCTTTATCGGTCACAAGCTTCGCCAGCCTCTGATCATCATGTTTCTGGCCACGGGAATTATTGCAGGGCCTTTTGCACTGGGCATTATCGAATCCTACGATAAAATCGAACTGCTTGCCGAAATGGGCATTGCCCTCTTGCTGTTTATCGTGGGACTCAAGCTCGATTTGAACCTGATCCGGACTACCGGTCCGGTCGCGCTGGCAACCGGACTCGGCCAGATCTTCTTCACCTCGGCGGTCGGTTTTATAATCGCGCTGGCATTCGGCATGGAGATGCTTCATGCCGCCTATGTTGCAGTGGCGCTGACTTTCTCCAGCACCATTATCATTGTCAAACTGCTTTCCGACAAAAACGAGATCGACGCACTCCACGGCCAGATCGCCATCGGGTTTCTGATTGTCCAGGACATTGCCGCCATTGCGGCCCTGGTCGCCCTGACCACATTCGGTGCCGGGGTGGCCGAGGAAGAGTCGGTGTTTGCAACCTCCCTGTTGATCATAGTCAAGGGGGTCGGGTTTCTGGGAGTCATCGGCCTGATGATGAAATTCATGATCCCCGGGCTCATGCAGCGTCTTGCCCAGTCCCAGGAACTGCTTCTGCTGTTTTCCATCACGTGGGCGGTAGCCCTTGGGGCCACCGGTGAGGTGCTCGGGTTCAGCAAGGAGGTCGGCGCCTTTCTCGCGGGCATATCCCTTGCTTCCACCGATTACCGGGATGCCATTGGCGTTCGGCTTTACACCCTCCGGGACTTTCTGCTGCTGTTTTTTTTCATCAATTTAGGGGCAAGGCTGGATTGGGCGACCGTGGGGGCCCAACTGGGCACATCCGCCGTGTTTTCCCTGTTCGTCCTGGTGGGAAACCCTATCATCGTGCTGGTGATCATGGGGATAATGGGATACCGCCGCCGCACCGGTTTCAAAGCGGGACTCACCGTGGCCCAGATCAGCGAGTTCTCCCTTATCGTAGCGGCGCTGGGACTCTCCATCGGGCATATTACGGATGAAATCCTGGGACTGATTACCTTAGTCGGTGTCGTGACGATTTTTGCCTCCACGTACATGATCCTCTATTCCGATCCCTTGTATAAACTGCTTTCGAAGCCTTTGCGGATTTTCGAGCGGGAAAACCCGTACCGGGAATCGAATATCGAATCGGGGCATGCCCCCCTGGCAATCGATGCCATTCTTATCGGTCTGGGCAACTACGGAAGCGGGGTGGCCGATTACATGCTGCAGAGACGAAAGACCATCATCGGCGTCGACTTCGATCCCGGGGCGCTGAAAAAGTGGCGGGATCGGGGGGTACCGGTTTTCTACGGCGACATGTCCGATCCGGAAATTCAAGACCAGTTGCCCCTCAAGCGGGCCCGCTGGGTGGTGAGCACCATTCGGTCTGCGGAATTGAATGTATCGCTGGCAGGCTTCCTTAAGTCCCTTGGATATAACGGCAAGATCGCCCTGACGGCGCAAAACGAGGCCGAGGCCGGGTTGTTCGAATCTCATGGCGCCGATGTCGTGTTCCGCCCTTTCAGTGATGCGGCCGAACAGGCGGCGGATGCTTTGACGCATGCCATGGACGTGCTGCCTGATGATTTCGGATGGTCCATTTCCTTCCGGGAGGTCCGGGTCCGCACGGGATCAGCGTATGCCGGAGCCGAAGTGAAGGACATCCCCCTGCGCCCGAAAATGGGGGTTTCCATCCTGGCGGTCAGCCGGGCGGGATATGTCCACTTCGACCCGGGCCCGGATTTTCAAATCTATCCCGGCGACCGGCTGGTGCTTACCGGCCCGGATGAAGAGCTTAAACGGGCGGAGGATCTGCTCAACGAAATCCCGGATAGTGGAATGGATGGGGAAGACCGGTTTGCCGTGGCTGAGATGCGGGTGTCGAAAAATTCCGAGAATATCGGAAAAAGCCTCGCCGACCTGCAGTTTCGCCAGAATTACGGGGTGACCGTGGTTGCGATCCACCGGGGGGAGGAACAGATCCGCACGCCAGGGCCGGACGAGAAGCTTATGGCCGGCGACCGGCTCATGGTCATCGGCAGCACCCGGACAATCGAGAATCTGAAAGACCGGGATCTGCTGTAGTTTGCCGCCGCAGGAGGCTTACTGAAATTGCTTTCCTGATATCAGCGTCACAGAAAAAAGCCGCCTGAAACCGACCTTTGAAGTTCGCTGCGTCTTTCCAGGTCCATCACCGCAGTGACAAACCCGTCACCATCGCTGAAAACAGCCAGGCCATAGAATTTTTCTATTATTCATAAAGATATTTATTGATATTACCAATTTGACTTCCGAGGGGTGTCCACTCTAGATAACAGTCTCGTAAAAAGCCGCAACCAGACGACTTTGTAATCACGCCTTGGCGTGACAAGAAAGCTCAAGATCAAGGTTTGCGATATTTTTGAATAATTAAGAATACTTATCGTACGTGAATTTCTAGGGCATACTTCATCAATACAGGGGCAGCCATGCAACGCAATACAGCAATCCAAACAATAGCGCCCGGCCCGGTTGCACTGGGCATGTGCAATTTCATTGACGACACGGCAGCCCTCCGGGAATTCGCCCTGGAGAATAACTTTGACGGCATTGACTGGTCATTCAGCCTCGAGGATCTGCCCGAAACGCCCGCTGCGGCATCGTCGTGGGTGAAATCCATGAAAACCCTTTCCCCTCTGGAAATCCGCTACCACTGTCCCTTTTCCCGGGTGGACATCGGTCATGAAAACCCTTTTGAACAGGAGCGGGCAGCGGAAGTCTTCGCCCGCGTCATCCGGCTGATCGCCAAGGCGGGCGGCGGCTACCTGACCATTCACGTGGGCCTGGGGCACGACACCACCCGGACGCTTTCCTGGGATCGGACACTAAACACCCTGGGCAAACTGGTTCGCTACGCCGAGAAGCACAACGTGCGACTGTGCCTGGAAAATCTCGCATGGGGCTGGACTGCCAAACCGAATCTGTTTGAAAAACTCATCCGGCTCAGCGGGGCCCTGGTGACGTTCGATATCGGCCATGCCCGTGCGTGCGAAGCCGTCCGCAGCCAGGCGTATGCATGCGAGGACTTCGTCTCAACGCACGCGGAGAGGTTGGCAAACGCCCATGTATACCACGACGAGCTCGAAGGATCCGGGCATGTACCGCCCGAAAGCGAATCCGACATCAACGAACGCCTTGACATTCTCATGGAATTCGGATGCAGGTGGTGGACGCTGGAAATCCGGGAGGAAAAGGGGCTAATGCAGACCCGGCAAATTGTTGACCGTTACCTGGAAAAATTCTATGCCCGGCCAAGCGCAAGGGGCGAATCGTTCTGATTTGTATCCTGCCCATTGTAATTCCTCACGGCTGAATCGGATGTCAATGCTTCTTGACTGGCACAACCTGTACCCCGTAAAACATACACATTAAAATCCGCAATCCCGCGCTTCACTCCATTCCGGCCTGTCCGCCTGACGGAGGAATCGGGATGGGGCGCAATGATGCGGTCAGGCCATTGACCAGAAGCAGGTTGAAAATACAGGTGCAATGCCATAGTCATCTGAAACCCTGTTGATATTATTTCCGCCAGAATTCCGGCACCAGAAAAATAATAACCGTGTAGATTTCAAGCCGGCCCAGGAGCATGCACCAGGCAAGCAGCCATTTTCCGGGATAAGGTATTCCCGCGTAATTCTCCACGGGCCCGACCGCACCGAGACCAGGCCCGATATTGCCGATGGTTGCGGCCACGGCAGAAAGGGACGTAATGAAATCCACCCCCATACCGGCCAAAACCACGGCGCAAAGGGCAAACAAGGCAATGTAGAGACCCAGAAATCCCAAGATGCTTCTCATTATATCATCGGATACCACCTTTCCAGCAATTTTAACCGATGATACCGCGTGGGGGTGAAGAAGATTGAAAAGTTCTTTATAGCAGTATTTGAGGGCGCACAGAAGCCGCAGCATCTTCATGCCGCCGGCCGTGGAACCGGCACATCCGCCGAAAAACATGCATAAAAACAGGATCATTTTCGACATGGACGGCCACTGGTCAAAATCCGCGGTGGCATATCCGGTGGTGGTGATGATGGAAACCACCTGGAACGTTCCGTATCGGATGGTTTCGCCCAGGCTGTGGTACACGACGCCGAAAAGATCCACATATACGGCCATACAAAGTATCAGTATCAGGCCCAGAAAGAACCGGCTTTCCGGATTTTTCCAGTAAACCAGCGGTTTTCCCGTAAGCAATTGGTAATGCAGCGAAAAATTAAGACCCGCAGCCACCATGAAGACGATGATAACGACATCGATATACGCGGAATCAAAATGGGCCACCGAGAGGTTCTTCGGGGAGTATCCGCCGGTGGGAAGCGTGGTCAAAGCATGACAGATCGCATCAAAGAACCCCATTCCACCGGCCATGAGCAAGAGGGCGGCCAGAAGGGTGAAGGCCAGGTATACTTTCCAGAGTGTTTTGGCCGTATCCCGGATCCGGGGCTTGAGGCGGTCGGGCGTGGGGCTTGGCACTTCCGTCTTATACAACTGGTAGCCGCCCACGCCCAGCAGCGGGAGGATGGCAATGGCCAGAACAATGATTCCCATGCCGCCAAGCCACTGGATATAGGAACGCCAGAAGAGCAGTCCATGGGGCGCCGTTTCGATATGCGTCATCACCGATGCGCCGGTGGTGGTAAAGCCGGACATGGATTCGAAAAAACAGTCCGCAAAGGTGTCGAAAACACCTGCGAAGTAAAAGGGGAAAGCTCCGAAAAGCGCTGCAGCCGTCCATCCCAGAGCCACGATGGCCATGGCTTCGCGCTGGCTGATAATATCGTTTTTCTCTTTTCGAAAGACCAGAAAAAGCAGTGCGCCTGCAACAAGCGCCATTCCCATAGAACCCAGAAACGCCGCCGTATCCCCTTCCCGGTAATACAACGAGAATGCAAGGGGAAGCAGCAGGTTCAATCCGAGGAAAAAGGTGACCGCGCCCACGTATTTGAATACGAAGGACCAGCGCATGTCATATATCCTCCAGCTTGACGGAAAGGATTTTTTCGATCTGGCTTACCACCTGCCTGCGGGTGAAGATGATGACCCGATCGCCTGCCTCGATGACCGAGTCGCCCGAGGGGATAATGATGTTTTCACCCCGGATGATTCCGATTGCCAGGGAGCCGGTCGGGAAAAATTTTTTCCGGAGCGGTTTTCCAATGATATCCGAGGTCCGCAGGGCTTCGGCCTCGATGATTTCGCCCTGCTCACCGGTAAGGGTGCGTACGGAGAGGACCTTTCCTTTCCGGATATGCTGGAGGATGCTGTTAATCGCCGAAAGCCTGGGGCTGACTACCTGCTCGATACCGATTACCGGCATGAGCGAAAAATAGCTGAACTTGTCCAGCCGGGTAATCGCCCTGGGCGTGCCCATGCGACGTGCCATGAGGGATACCAGGATGTTGGTTTCCTCATCGTTGGTGGTCGTAATAATGGCATCCATATCCCGGAGGTTTTCCTCCATGAGCAGCCCCTGATCGGAGCCGTCGCCATGGATTACCACGGTTTTGTCCAGCAATCCGGATAGTTCCCGGCATCTGCTTTCGGAACGCTCGATAATCTTGGCATGAATCGGCCGTTTCTCCAGTACGGCGGCAAGCCGGGTTCCGATGCGGCCGCCGCCGATGATCATGACGGACTTGATGGGTTTTACCCGTAGGTTCAGTGCCCCGAGAATCCGGGAAAGATTGTTTTCCTCGCTGATAAAGTATACCAGGTCACCTTCGTGAAGCACATGGCGTCCTTCCGGGATGATCAGCTCTTCGCCCCGAAGGATTGCCGCCACCAGCGTATGTCCGCCCAGCTTTGCTGGAAGATCCGACAGGCGGCCTCCGATAAGGGGGTTGCCGTTGTGAAGGTAAAAACCGACGAATTTAAGGCGACCTCCGGCGAATTCGCTGACGTCGGCTGCGCCCGGCACACTGAGAAGGTGTTCGATGCTTCGGATCACCTCGATTTCGGGGTTGATGATCGTGTCGATATGCGGTGCCTGATCCCGGAAGACGTCATGATACGCATCAAAGTCCTCTTGCCGGATTCTTGCGATCTTACGGGTGGAGGGAGCGATGGCGTCCACCATGAGGCAGGCTACCAGGTTGGTCTCGTCGCTGTCGGTCACCGCCAAAAGCATCCCGGCACTTTTGATCCCGGCCGTTTTCAAAACTTCCGGGCTGCTTCCGGAGCCGCAGATTGCTTCCACGTCGATGCTTTCGACAACCCGCCGGATGGACTCCGGGTTCTTGTCGATAACCACGACTTCCTTGTTTTCGGCAGCCAGGCGGCCGGCAATGTGGTAGCCGACCTCCCCCGCACCCACGATGATGATTTTCAAGAGAGAAACTTTCTTATGGGGTTATCGATGGACTTACATGACGTGAGTCCTTTGCCGTCCAAAAGCGCCTATTTACGAGACTATCAAAGCTCACTATCATACATTACCGGGTCTAACAATACTCAAAATTTGGCCAAGATCAAGGCTTGCGCGATTCTTGAAGAATTGATAGTGTTGAGGTGTACGTGAGATGCTTCGGAAATCGCGCGTAACGCAGATATTGGACTTTTTACGAAGTCGTCAAAATTGATGGCACCGTAAAAAGTCTCGAACCCAGGCTTGTCAAACATTTCAGAACCGTAGGGGCGAATAATCATTCGCCCGCCATAAGGGCGAATGATTATTCGCCCCTACAAAGAACCCGTCGTGAATCGGGAGACAAAAGCCGACTTTTTATGAGACTGTCAAAATTGCGCATAACGCAGATATTGGACTTTTTACAAAATCGTCAACCGTGGCGGGGTTTGTTCTTAAAAGGAGGTTGTATATGCAAGTGATTCATGAATTTGAAAATTTCTCGGTAGCGCGGTCCAGCAAAGGCATCTTTTATATAGACCATAAAGAACAGGGGCAAAAGATTCTTTTTTTGCCCTCCCCGGATACTCCGGAATATGACGCCGAGGTCCGCTGGATAGAGTCATCAGAACGGGTTGAGGCGGATTTTTCAAAGTATCTCAAAACATAACGGGTGTTGCGCGCACAGCCGGAATTGCCATGAAGGCCTCTCAACGTGACGGAAACCTGACGGATTCGTAAATGTATATTTTCAATAGAAAATCATGTTCATTCTTGCAACGATTGACACAAAAAGGCCCGTAACATGACATACCGCCCCCTATTATGGTCCCTTGTCGCCATTGCCCTTCTGGCCCTGCCCGCCTGCAAAATGGTGGACCCTTTTATTTCAAAACCCACTGTTTCATATGAAAAAATGGCCCTGCAGCGGGCCAGCCTCCTTGATGCAGACCTTTTGTTTACGTTCAACGTGCACAACCCGAATCCCATAGGCATCAACATACGACAGGGCACCTACGATTTCGCCATCGAGGGGGCCTCCATGGCAAGCGGCACGGTGGACCGGCAGATAAGCGTGGCCGGCGGCGGTACGGGGTCGATCGACCTGCCGGTACACGTCAATTTCATGGATCTCTTCGACTCCATTGCGGCGCTGGCGCACCATGACCGCGTGGCCTATACGCTTTCGGGGTCATTTGACGTGATGGGCTTTAAGATCCCCTATAAAACCGAGGGCGAGCTGCCGCTGCCATCGCTTCCGGAAGTGTCGGTGGCGTCGATGTCCGTTTCGGACGTCAGCCTCTTCGGTGCCCGGCTCGATATTATCCTGGCCGTCAACAACCCGAACGCCTTTGCCATCGGGCTGGATCAGTTGGCGTATTCCCTTGATATAGGGGATATACCGATTCTTTCGGGAGAAACGGAAAACATCCGGCAAATCGACGAAAACGAAGCGGCGACCATTGCCGTCCCCGTGAAACTGGACGCTTTATCCATGGGACGCGCCGCAATGCGGCTGCTCGACGGAAGCACCGCCCCCTACTCGATCCGCGGGGAAATGCGGTTCAGCACCCCGGGCGGCGGCACACGGACGCTGCCCTTTTCCAGAAGCGGGGAAGCATCCCTTGGCCACCGGTAATCGCAGCGGCCCGACCCTCACCGAACCCGAAAGATGCGGATCATGAATGTAAGCCGGGAAAACCAAGACGGCGGCCAAGGCCATTTGCAGCGGGCGATGTTCCAATGGACACCGATGCTTTTACTGCTTTTTTCACTTGTACTGGCGGGCCTGACACCGCCGGCGGCAGAGGCTTGTGTAGGTGCCCGGCCCCTGGGTATGGGAGGTGCGTTTATCGCCGTGGCGGACGACGCCAACGCCTCTTATTGGAACCCGGCGGCACTGGCTTTTTTGCAGACACGCCAGGCGACCGGGATGTACATCACCGGCGAAGAGATCAATTACAAGGGGTTCGCTTCATATAACCAGCCGGTCGGCGACAGCGCCGCCGTTGCCGTGTCGGTCTATACGTGGAACGATCAGGGCATCCACAATAATTTCCGGAAGTCATGGGCGAGTTTTGGCGTGAAAGTACCGTTCATCCCGTTGGGGAAAATGGCCGTTGGCGCCAACCTGGGATTCGCCCGGGACAAGGAGCTCGACCATGACCCCGGCGTGGATGTCTCGGTTTTATACCGGATCAACCGGCAATGGTCTTTAGGCCTGTTGATACAGGATATAAACGAACCCGACGTTGAGCGGGACGGAGACCCGATCGCCTATTGGCAGCGCAACATCCGGCCGGGGATCGCCTATCGGCCGACCGAACACCTGACGATCGCGATGGACATCTACCTGCTGACCGAAACGCATGAAAGTGTAATGATAGGGGCCGAGTACCGGCTTGACGAAAAGCATATCCTGCGCGCCGGGCTCTACGGAATGAACGCGGGCGGCTACCAGGAAACCGTGGGCGCCGGTTACCGTTTCTCCCCCCGATTACGCATCGATATGGCCCTTTTGGAATTCAAGTGGGGGGTGTTCAGCGCGACATACAGCTTTTGAACAGCAAAGCGGATTCTTTGCTTGACCGGAGTGGTCACCGATCCCACTGTCACCAGTCCGGCGACGATACTGTTCTATCAGAACTTTTCCGGTTTTTAACCGCATTCTGATCACCCATCAGCCATCCGCCTTTTCCTGCAGGCGCTGCAGCAGGCCGGGAGAGGGGTACCCGTCCTGCGGCATGGACCATTGCTTCTGGAACGCGCGGATGGCATCGCGGGTTCGCGGACCCGGAACGCCGTCCGCCGGACCGGCATCAAAACCCAGA
>PUOB01000435.1 GCA_003551985.1 Desulfobacteraceae bacterium
AGAATTGGGGGAGACTGAAAAAGCCGTCGACTATTTTCGCACTGCCCTTGAAATCGACCCCGGCATCGACTTTGCCCGGGAGAACCTGAAACGGCTTGTTTCCTGAAGCGTTCGCAGGTTGATGCGCTTCCTTCGTCAGCACATCCTATGGGCGCTGTATTTGTGCCCGGACCCCCTAAGAAAAAATATAACGACCGGGGACGGGCGTCACCCGCGGCATGGGGCCAAGGGGGCTCTCATCGACCAGGAGCCGACACCCGTAGGTTTCCTCAAGGGTTTTGTAGGACAGGACGTCGCCCGGCGCGCCGTATTTCACGAGGCGCCCCCGGTGCACCAACAGGAGGGAATCCGCGTACATGGCAGCCAGGTTGATGTCGTGGGAGACCATCACCACGGTGACCTTTTTTTCCGCCCGCATTTTTTCCATCAGGTCCATCACCCGCAGCTGATGGGCAATATCCAGCGCCGCGGTGGGCTCGTCCAGGAGCATGATCGCCGGCTCCTGGCATATGGCGCGGGCGATGAACACCCGCTGGCGCTCGCCGCCGCTCAACTGGTCGATCCGCCGATCCGCCAGATGATCCACCTCGGTAAACGCCATTGCCTGTTTTGCCAGTTCCCGGTCCTTTGGGGACTCGATGCCGAACGTACCCAGGTGCGGCGCCCTTCCGAAAAGGACGGCATCCGAGACGAGAAAGGGAAAATCAACCGCCATCTGCTGTGGCACGTAGGCAATGCGCCTGGCAATGGCCCTCCTGGAATAGGATGCCAGCGGACGGCCCATGATGCCGATCTGCCCGTCGTCAGGCCCTATCAATCCGGCAATGGTTTTTACAAGGGTGGTTTTGCCCGACCCGTTCGGACCGATAACAATAAAAAACGCCCCTTTCTCCACTGCAAAAGAAAGCCCCTTCAGGACGCGGGTACCATCCGGGTAGGCATACGAAAGGTTTTCAACGGATATGGCTGTCATCATCAACCGGATCGCCTGAGCAGGTAAATAAACAATGGCGCGCCCACCATGGCGGTAATGACCCCGACAGGCATCTCGCCGTGGCGGGGAAGCGTCCTTGCCAGCAGATCGCATAAGACCAGGTAGGCGGCACCCCCGAATATACAGGCCGGGACGAGTTCCCGGTGATCGGCGCCCAGGAGCAGGCGCAGCAAATGGGGGACGACCAGGCCCACGAATGCGATCAGCCCGACCTGGGCCACCGTGGCGGAGATCATAAATGAAGTCAGGGCCAAAAGCCCGATGGTCATCAGTTGTACATTGACGCCCATGGAATGGGCCATTTCGCGCCCCATGAGCAAAAGGTTCATTGAATGCGACACCGCAAACACAATGATGAAACACGGCAGCACCACTGCCGCGAGGGCGGCGATCTCCCCCGGACCCGAAGAGGACATGTCGCCCATGAGCCAAAACATGATGTTGTGCAGCCGGGCATCCATGGTCAGGGAAATCAGAAACATGATCACCGCGCTGCAAAAGGCGTTGACCATGACGCCGGAGAGCAGCAGCGATTCCTTTTTGAGCATCGTGGTGCCGGAAGCGATGCTCAAAACAAGGAAAAGGGTCGCTATACCGCCTGCAAAGGCAAGGATCCCGGAGCCCAGAAAACCGGTCAACCCGAGCATGATGCCCAGAATCGCACCGATGGCCGCACCCCCTGAAATGCCCAGGATATATGGCTCGGCCAGGGGGTTGCGCAACAGGGCCTGGAACACCAGGCCGCCCAGGGACAAGACCGCACCCACAATGGCCGCCAGCATCACCCGGGGGAAACGGATCTTCCAAATGATGGCATGGGCCGTGGTGCCGGGGTCGTTGATGGCCTTTACCGTGTCCACGATGGCGGACCATCCCGCGCCGGCCGATCCCATTGAAACCCCCAAAAACATGGCCGCCAGCAAAAAGGCCGCCGATACCGCCGTAACCAGGGAGATGCGTTTAAGTACTACGGGAACAATCATGTATAGCCATCAGCCGTATTGAGCGCGTTTATTCAAACAACCGGGGATGGAGCAGCGCCGCCAGCTCTTCAAGGCCCTTTATGAGCCTGGGCGACGGGCGGTCGTAGAGGTCGGAATCCACCATGTGTATACGATCGCTTTGCACGGCGGGCAGGTTGTCCCACTGCCGCCACTCCCGCATCACGTCATCAAACACCTTCTGCCGCGCCATGGAGGTCAATATCATGACGTCGGGGGCGAGGGCCAGGACTTCCTCCTTTGAGAATTTCGGGTAGCCGCTGTAGCGGCCAGTGGCGTTTACACCCCCGGCCCGTTCGATCAACTCATCGATAAAGGTCCCTTCCCCGGCTGAAACAATGGGGGATACGCCGATTTGAAAAAATACGGACGGTCTTTCCGACACCCCGGAAACCCGCTTGTCAATTTTATCCATGCGCGCTTCCATGTCCGATATCAACTCCCCGGCCCGTTCCCCGGCATTCAGCAGGAATCCGATATCGGCTATGGACCGGATCACGGCGTCTATTTCCATGGGGTCGACCGCAAATACCGGGATTCCCATATCTTCAATACGGCGGATGGCCCTCAGGGGGTTGCCGTCCTTTACGGCGATGCACAGGTCCGGCTCCAGGGAGACGATTATTTCAACATCCAGGTTCACGTAAGACCCTACCACCGGCAGCCGGGCGGCCGCCTCGGGGTAATTGCTGAACCGCGTGACGCCCACCAGCACCTCTTCCCGGTTCAGCGCAAAAACGATTTCCGTGACCGACGGCGCAAGGGCCACCACCCGCCGGGGGGAAGCCGGAACCCGGACGTCCTTTCCGGCCTGGTCCGTAACACGCCTTTCTCCGGCGGCCCCCACACCGTTATGAACCGGCATGACCGCCAAAACGGCCGCAATAAGTACCAGACAAACGGTTTTGATTTTTTTATCCGCTTTCAGACCCTGCATATGCGGTTAAGCCTCCCGGGCTGTTGTTTTCGTTCGGGCACTATTGACGACTTCGTAAAAAGTCCAATATCTGCGTTACGCGCGATTTCCGAAGAATATCACGTACGCCAAGTACGCTCAATTCTTCGAAAATCGCGCAAGCCTTGATCTTGGCCTTTTTACAAAGTCGTCTGGCTGCGACTTTTTACGAGACTGTCACTATTTATTCTCTCCCGTATTCGGACAAGTTTATCACATGCCCGCTGAAGTTCCATAACGTTTTCTGACGTGCACGACGATTTCCTTATCCGGGCTGCACTGCAACATCTTGACAGACAAGATAAGGAACAGATGGCTAAGTTAAAAGTTCCATATACAAGGCGCAGCAATTTTTCATACGCGAAGGCATACATGTAGTATGCCTGGCGGATGAAAAATTGCTGCAACGCAGTAGATGGGACTTTTAACGACGCCATCACATCTTGACCCCTTTTCATTTTATTGATAGTGATCTATGAGCGCACTCGAAAAACACGATCTTTCGATGCTTTCCAACTTGGCGCCCATCCGGAATGCCAGTGCCCGTCCGGAACGGTTTTTCAAGCATTCATATGATTTGGAGGAAAATGTACCGGGAAAATTACATCAACTCACTTCGCGCTGAAATGGTCGACCTGGTCCGGACGTATCTCTCCCCTGTCGCATTGAAATACGGCTACAGCGATGTTCCCCTTGAAACCACCATCAAGTGGCGCCCGATGGTTCTTATTCTCGGAAATTACTCCTCCGGAAAATCAACCCTGATCAATGAATTTCTGGGGGTGGATATACAGGCGGTCGGACAGGCCCCGACGGATGATTCCTTTACGATCATTACCTTCGACGAAAATGCGTCAGAAGAAGATCCAATAAAAACGACGGAGGTCCGCGACGGTAAGTTCCTGCTCAACGACCCGGAGTACCCTTTTGAAATCCTCAAAAAGCACGGTCACCGGTTCGCTTCCCATTTCAGGCTGAAAAAAGTGAACTCCCCGTTTCTCCGCAACCTGGCCCTGATCGATACGCCCGGGATGCTCGACAGCATTACCGAGCGGGATCGGGGTTACAACTACCAGGATGTCATCGGCGACCTGGCGCAGCTAGCCGATCTGGTGCTGGTCCTTTTTGATCCCCACAAGGCGGGCACCGTTCGCGAAGCCCACACCAGCCTGAGGGAAACCATTTCGACCCGGACGTTCGAGGACCGGGTACTTTTCGTTTTAAACCGGATTGACGAATGCGCATCCCTGGCCGATCTTTTACAGGTCTATGGCACGCTGTGCTGGAACCTTTCCCAGATAACGGGGAGAAAAGATATTCCCACGATCAACCTGACCTATTCCCTTCGTGCGGCAACGGCCGTTCAAACGCGCAATCCCGAAGCCACAAGCTTTCTCTACCACCTCCAGAACCAGCGCAAAATGCTCAAAGAAGCCGTCCTCGAAGCCCCCCAGAAACGGCTCGACAACCTGGCATCCTTTATCGAAACCCACTCGGAACGGCTCGACCATTTTCTGGAGGCCCTGATCAACTACCGCATCCGTCTGCGGAAACTGCGATTCCGCTTCTGGGCTGCGGGCGTGTCCGCAAGCATCATCGCCGGGCTTTTAGCCATTGCCGGTGCCGCCACGCTCGACCGGTTCGAGCATGTGTCCGATCCCCCCGCCATCGGGGTCGGCCTTATCGCCTTTTTGCTGGTGACCATATTTTGGGGCATTTTTCCCAAGCGTTTAATGGAGCGTCTTTTTCACAGAAGGCAAATGAGAAACATCGATCTTTTGATTCCCCTGAGCAGCCAGACGCGGAAAGACAGCTGGCAGGCCGTACGGGGGCTGGTTGCGGACTACCTTGTCAAGAGCAAAGGCCGGTTTTCACTGGCCGAAGTCAGAAGCGAATACCATTCCATCCACCGGGTGTGGGTCGAGGGAACAAGGGAAGTCCGGACCGCTTTAAACGAAATCGCCAACTTAATGAAAAACGGCGGGGAGATTGAGGCGGAAGACGCCTTTGACGACGAAAATCGCGCCTGATGACGAACCGCATAACCGCCATAACGCCGCAGAAAAAAAATTTCCGGCGCTATAATATCTTCATCGACGGCGAGTATGCCTTTTCGATCGCCGCCGATCTTGCACTGCCCCTTTCCCCGGGAGACCCGCTAAGGGAAGACCGGATCGATGCGCTGAAAAAAGCCGATGAAGCCCACCGCGCATTTGAAAAGGCCCTTTTTTATCTCAGGTTCCGGCCGCGCAGCAAAACGGAAACAACCCGGTATCTCGAAAAAAAGGAATTCGGCAGCCGGGCAATAGAAGAAACCCTGAAGCGTCTTGAACACTATCAATACATTGACGACGCATCATTTGCTGCGTTCTGGGTGGAAAGCAGAAAAAACCACCGGCCGAAAGGCCTTTTCGCGCTGCGCTTTGAGCTCAGGGAAAAAGGCATCGATGAAGCGATCATCGAGCGGGCGCTGATGCAATACGATGAACCGGAAGCCGCATGGCGGGCTGTCTCCGCAAAGCTCGGGGGATGGCGCAATCTCACGCGGATGGAATTGAAGGTAAAAATATATAATTTTCTAAAGCAGCGGGGCTTTGCTTTTGAAACGTGCGAGGCCGTATTCGCCAAAGCGTATGAGATGATAGACGACCCTCACAGTCGTTGACTGCCTTGCCGCCTCTGCTTTTATTTCTTCTTCCCGGTTTGTTTCAAAAACGTTTCGGCGACCGCCCGGTAATCAAGGGCCCCATTGCACCGCTTGTTGAAAAACACGACCGGCTTGCCCGCATCCGAGCTTGCCGCGATTGCGGTGTTCACCCGGATCGGCGTTTTAAACAGGTATTTGCTGTAGCGCTTGTCCGCCTCGAGCCTTTCCAGTATATCCCGCCCCACCCGGGTCCGCCGGTCAAAAAAGGTGGGGACGATACCGGCCACTTCAAGGGCGGGGTTGATATCTTCCCTGACGGCCTCGATCGTATCGAAAAGCGCTTCCAAAGCCCTGTAGGAATACGGGTGGGTCTGGCACGGAACCAGCACCTCCCTGGCCATGGCGAAAACATTGATAGTTAGCAAGGACAGGCTTGGGGGGGTATCAACAAGAACGACATCGTAATTTTTAAACACGTCCGCCACGGCATCGCCCAGGCGGTTCTCCCGGCCCTCCTCATCGACCAGCTCCACTTCCGCACCGGACAAATCGGGATGCGAAGGGATCAGGTGCAGGCCTTTCCATGCGGTCTCCACGACGGCATCAAGCGGGTTATAACTTTCGGGTTCGCTGATCAGATGATACACGTTGACCATATCGTCATCGATATCGACCCCCAAACCGCTGGTTGCATTGTGCTGGGGGTCCATGTCCACGATCAGCACCTTTTTACCCATATCCGCCATGACTGCACCAAGATTGATCACAAGGGCGGTTTTCCCCACACCGCCCTTCTCATTGGCTACCGCAACCAGCCTTGTTTTTTTTGCGGGCATTCCTCTCTCCTTTTTTTTATCCCCATTTATAGTTCCTTCCGGATTTTTTCCACCTCGCTTTTTAAATCTGCGAGCCTGGCCTGGCTTTCCTCGATGGCGCGGACGATTTGTGCTTTGCCATCCCGGTTTTCATCCGCCCGGCGTTTCAGTTTTATGAGATCCGCCTGGTAACCGTAAAACCGATCGACCATCTGGGAAAGCATCTCTTCGGCGACACTTTCGATCAGCTTGGAAAAATACTGGAATTTGATGTTTTCCCGATAGCTTTTGAAATAAAACAAAAGAGACGCCTCGGTTTCCTTTTTTATTCGCCTGACGCCGGCTTTCAGGGCAGGCATATCACGGTCTTCAGGGCTTTTATGCTGTTTGAACAGTTTTTTTACAGCACTGGTGAACCGGTAAAAGCCGAGCTTCATGAATGCTTCGGTCTTTATCGTGCCGGTATAATTGAGCGTCGCCGCTGCAGATGGGATGGACAGCCCCCCTGCCTTCTTGATTGACGACAGCTCGAGCAGGGGCTTTGCGCTTTGGAGCGCATCTGCGCCTTGCGACCCATTGTTGTCGTGAAACCCCTCTTTTTCGCCGGATTCCCTGAACATGTTGCTATACGGGCTTGCCATGGATTCAAAGTAACCGGCGATCTCTGCCTCTTTTTTCCTGATAAAGCCCATCAGGGCTGGGTTGACGTTTTCTGCCACGTATCGGTCAAGGTCCTGCTTGAATGCCTGAAACGCGGCGGCCAGGGCGGCAGAAAAATCTCCCTTTTTCAGGAGGTTTCTAAATTGATCGTAAGGGACGCTGTAACCCCGGACAAATTCAAGGATGCCGGGAACCACATCGCCCCAGCGAGGATCGAAAAACGTGTCCACATCGGCCGTTATCTCTTTTTTGAGCTGTGACACCGCCCCGTCCAGGGTCGTCTTGACCATGGAACGGATCTTGTCGGCCTGCTGCTGCTCTTTTCCGATTTTATCCAAAAGAGCCTCGGCGCCGGCATTGTCCGCGGTGAGGACGTCACGGCTCATTTCCAGCCACTTGTCGAGATCGTTCATAATCTGGACCAAGCAGTGCACCTGGCTTTTCAGAAGAATGGAAAACCGCTGCTCCGTGATCATTTTCCGGAAATCGCGCTTGAACCGATCTTCCTCTTTTGTGGAAAAAGCGCTCAGGGCTTCATCCCTCTCCCACTGCTCAAGGCGCATCACGTCTTTTTCCGGGAGGCTGTCCCGGTCGGCCGAAAAAAGAGAAAACAACGAAGAAAAGATGTAAACCGATGGTTCGGCCACGATCAGGCCAAGCTCTTCGCGCACCTTGCCGGCGACCCGCTGAAGATCCCCGATGGACTCGTGCTCATTGAAATCCGCATTGACAACGAACAAGACATAATTCATGCCGGCCATATTTTTGATCATGCTCAAAAACTTGATGTCCGCCTGCCTGAGGCCGGTCCGGCTGCTGACAATGTAAACCACGAGGTCCGCCGTGTGCAGGTAGTCCTGTATCATCGCAAGGTGCAGCGGATTGGGGGAATCGCTTCCCTGGCAGTCCGCAATTTCAATATTTTTTTCAAGATTACCGGTGTTTATTTCGAGTTTAATGTCCTTGAGATAGGCGGACATGTATTCAGAGCCGGCATAATCCCGGTGAAGCGGAAACTGCTCATTGTCATAGGAAACCGCCCGGTTTTCATCGGAGATGATATTTGCCACCTCCGGGTAGCCTTTCAGGTAAGCGGCCAAAACCACGTGGTCCATATTCCGGGTGTCATTGGTCAGGAGGTATTGCGACTCCAGGCTCTCCAATGCGCTGCCGAGCCACCTGCGATCTTCCCCGTCGCGGATGTCGAATGGATCATCCTTTGTCCGAATGCCGGCCGAAAAAAAGATACGCAGGGACTGCTCGATTTCCGCGTTGATTTCACCCCATGACTTGAAATACAAGGTGGCCCTCAGGTTGTCGGAGCCGCGTACCTTCGTGACAATGGACGTAATGACGCCGGCGCCCCGTTTCAAATAATCGCCTGAAAAAAGGCTGTTTATAAATGTGCTTTTCCCGGATTTGATCGTGCCCACCACGGCCATGCGCAAAAGGTCGTCTTCAAGGCGGTTTTCACAGGTGCTGCATGCCGCCGCCCATCCGGAGAACATCTCGCCCGATGATTCGGGGACGGCTTCTTCCGCTTCCCCGATCAGTTCCTTGAGGTTGCCGCTGATGTCCAGCAATTGTGTCTTTATCGATGTTTCTTGCATATAATCCCCTATAAAAAAACCGGGTTCCTTGACATAAAGCATCTTTTTAAACCATAAATGAATGAAAATTCAACCATTTTCAACGAACCCCTTTCTAAAAACAACAAGATAGGATAGAATATTCAAATAGATAATGGATGATAGACGCGTAAAAAGGATAAACGACCATGACCGAATCGAATTTTGACGTTTTATCAAAACTGCGAAAGGATGCAGCCGCTGTTTTTTCCGCCGGCATCGATGCGGTCCAGGGCGACCATGCGGTTTCAAACCATTGCCGGGTTGACGGAAACGTCCTGCATGCCGACGATTCGCATTTTAACCTGGACCGTTTTGAACGCATCTTTGTGACGGGCGCCGGCAAAGCAACGGCGCACATGGCGCGGGCAATGGAAAAACTGGCCGGCGACAGGATTGCCGGCGGTGTGATCAGTGTAAAATACGGTCACGGGCAAAACCTCAAAAAAATAAGGGTCATGGAAGGGGGGCACCCCGTTTTCGATCAAAACAGCGTGCAAAACGCCGAGGCGATTGTCTCGATGGCCGAGAACGCCGGCGCTGACGACCTTGTCATATTTCTTCTTTCCGGCGGCGCATCCGCGCTCATGGCCAAACCCGCCCCGCCCATAACCATCGATGAAAAACAGGAAGCCGTAAAACAGCTGCTTTCGTGCGGGGCGGACATTGATTCAATCAACACCATCCGGAAGCACATATCCCTGGTCAAGGGCGGCCGGCTGGCGGAAGCGGCCTATCCTGCAACCCTTCTGACCCTTGTCATCTCGGATGTTGTGGGAGATCCGCTCGACGTAATCGGCTCCGGCCCCACGGTACCGGACACAACCACCTACGGTGACTGTCTGCGGATAATCGAAGGGCTTGGCATTCCAAACAAGCTCTCCGCAAGCATCCGCGAACGGCTTGAAGCCGGGGCGGCCGGCCGGCTGCCGGAGACGCCGCGGGCCGATGACCGAATCTTCTTACGGACCCGCAACCATATCATCGCCGCCAATGCCATGGCCTTGAAAGCCGCACGCATGAAAGCCGAATCATTGGGATACAATACCGTGGTGCTATCCTCAATGATCGAGGGGGACACCCGCGCCGCCGCCCGGGTGCTGTCGTCCGTGGCAAAGGAGGTCCGAAAAACAGGAAACCCGGTTCCGCCGCCCGCATGCCTTCTCTCGGGCGGCGAAACCACGGTGGTGGTTTCCGGCGGCGGAAAAGGCGGCAGAAGCCAGGAGTTCGCCCTGTCCGCCGCTTTTGAAATCGCCGGGATGAACAATTTGGTTGTCCTTGCCGGCGGCACGGATGGCACCGACGGCCCCACGGATGCCGCAGGCGGGATAGTGGACGGAAGGACGGTGAGCGAGTCTCAAAAAAAAGGAATCGATGCGGAGAGCCACCTGGCACGCAACGATTCCTATGATTTTTTGAGCCGGACCGGCGAGATTCTTGTAACCGGTCCTACCGGCACCAATGTCATGGACATGCACATCTTTTTAGTGGCGTGACGCCGCTGCTGCCATCCGCTACAAGTCGTCCAGCATCTCCCGTGCCATATCATGCCAGTATTCATGGGCATCCATTTCGAGCGCTTCTTCAAGCAGCTCCCTTGCCTCCGCCTTGTGCCGTCGACCCCACCGCCCTTCTAACAGTTCCGCAAGATAAATCCGGCCCTCAATCACTTCATCCCAATATTCGGTTTCCTGGTATTCACGGAACAGTTCTTCGGCCTTATCCGTGTCTCTGTAAGGCCAGGGAACAACCTGCCAGAACCGTCCCAGCGAAAGAATGGGCGCACCCATTTCAAAATGCGGGTCCATTTCATAGGCCTTTTCAAAATTCTCCTGGGTTTTGTCCTTCAACCCCTCGCGAAGTGCTGTGACAATACCGACCCCTTCGGAATAGGTACCCACATTGATCCCGTAATACAAGTATCCCCCGGGATGATCCGGGTTCAGCGCCATTGCCTTTTCGGCGTATTCCATGC
>PUOB01000019.1 GCA_003551985.1 Desulfobacteraceae bacterium
ACCGGGACAAAAACGACCTGGACTCAAAAATTTCTCATGATTTCCATGCCATACAAGAATATTACCACCGCATTAAGGGTGAATACGTTGTTGAAATATATGATTTCCACCTGGTTGACAAGCAGGTTTCCAAACAGGGGGCAACGGCGTACCTGGTCATACTCATGGAGTATTGCCCCCACAACCTGATGGACCGTGTACTGGACCACTACCCGGTCCCCCCGGAGGCAGCCGCCGGCTTGATGACCGAGCTTGCAAACATCTTGAAGCATCTGTCGGGGCGTTCTGAAGAGGTTTTCATCGTAAAGGACCTGAAGCCGTCCAATTTATTGATCAACCAGAACGAAAAACTGGTGGTCGGGGATTTGGGCGGTATCGAAAGAATCAGCAGCATGTCCGCCTCCACCAGTGCACAATTCACGCCGAACTGGTCAGCCCCTGAACTGATCACGCACAGTGCTTCGGGGGGGCTCACAAGCCTTGTTTTTTCATATGGGTTTGTTTCCTATTTTATCTGGTCCGGGGCGCTTCCCTATGAAAAGAACAGCTTCTCGGAACGCCTGCGCCTGATCAAGGAAAAAGGCGTCGCTTTTTCCCGAAAGGACGTCCCTGTAAAAATTCGCTCATTGATCCGGCGATGCCTCAGCATCCGCCCCGAAGACCGCCCGAGGGATTTCGACGAAATCGTTGACGCGCTGACAGGCGAAATTTCCGCCAGCGGAAAAAACCTGTACCGCAGAAAAACGGATTTGAAACCCTGGCATAAAAAAAGCCTGTCCGTGAATGAAAACGCACCGGAATACCGTTCCCGGCAGACACCCCCTCACGGGACCGGTGAAAACAACGCCCGGAAAAAGAGGGCCAACGCCTCCCACCGTACAGGCGATACCTGGGAGGAACCGGTCATTGGCATGATCTTTACATGGGTGCCATCGGGCACTTTTCAGATGGGCTGCGGAAAGTGGGACGGCGAAGGGAAGCAGAATGAGTACCCGGTGCACGAGGTATCCATTGACGGGTTCTGGCTGGGGAGGTACCCCGTCACCCAGGACCAATGGAAACAGGTCATGGTCAATTCCTTCTGGCAGAGAGTGAGGGGGAACAACCCCTCCTGGTTCAAAATGGGCGGGCGTTACCCGGTTGAACAGATTACCTGGGATGACGCAAATGATTTCGCGCTCAAACTCGCATCGGCCAACAATAACCGTTACCACTTCCGGCTGCCCACCGAGGCCGAATGGGAATATGCGGCCAGAAGCGGCGGCAAGCAGGAAAAATACCCGGGCGGGCATGACCCGGAAAGCGTCGCATGGTTTTCCGTAAACAGCGGCATGACGACCCAGCCCGTCGGAACCCTGGAACCAAACGGCCTCGGCCTGTATGACATGAGCGGCAATGTCTATGAATGGTGTGTGGACACTTATCATGAAGACGCCTACCGCCATCACGGCAAAAATAATTCTGTCAACAACAAGGAATCCTCCCGCCGTGTCATCCGGGGGGGCAGCTGGTGCAACTTCCAAAGCGAGCTGCGGTGCACCTACCGGGGCAGCGTACACCAGGATTTCAAGGGGAATTTTTTAGGGATGCGCGTCGTTATGACGCCCATCAGCCGCAAAGGGTCAGGCGCCTGAAAAGGGTAATTTCAATTTTCCCGGGGATTCAAGCAGGCCATTTTATCCTCGAATACCGCAACAGCATGGGCAATGGCATGCCAACCGGCGTGCTCGAGGTGTTTTCCAACGGCCTGCCGGCTGATACGCGTCGGCCAGCTTTCAGCGATTCGCGCCTGGGGCCATCCCTTGAGAGCGCCGACCACCGCCCTGGCGCGGCGGCTGCGCCACCTGTCACCGAGTGCCCCGGCAACCCTCACCAGGGCATCCATAAGGGCTTCATCCGGCAAGCCAAGCGCCGTTAGAGCATCCGGTGGATTTGCAAAACCAAGGCGAAGACGTCCATGGCGGGATGAATCCATTTTTTCCAGAAGATTGCCGGAAGCCCGGTAAGCGCCACCGTCGCCGGCCGCTATGTTTCTGTCCGGCACATAATCGACAGGCCCGATGCCTATCGCCATGCGCGTATCGACGCCATCGTCGCCGGCCGCCGCTATGATATACGCACGGAAAAACAACGCCGCCCGAAGCACCCCGGCAGGATCGGCTACCAGTGCCTGCCATCCGTCCCCACGGAACACATCGGCATCCCACGGCATGATCGGACCCAGAGCCCTGCACAAATCCTTTCCCGCATCGACCATCACCTGCGGCATCCGCCTGCGGACGGACACGTCAAGGCCCGAAAATCCTATAAAATCACCGGTTATCACCCCCCAGTATTTTTTAGGATCAATCTCCATTGGCTATGCCTCCCGCAAATTCAAAGTCCTGCCGCTTTCTAGATAGTGTCCGCACGCCTTGTCCCGAAGTAGAAATGAACTACGCCGGCAGCCATCAACACACCACCTGAAAAAAAGGCCACTTCCAAGCCCACCATATCCATGATCGCACCGGCTAAAACCGACCCGATCATCATACCCATGCTGTGGCCCATCGTTATCAGCGCCATTACGGTTCCCATTGCCTGTATCCGGTTTCCTCGCACAACGGCCAGCCCCATCACCGCCGGCATCGATATCCCCCCGCCGACCCCGAAAACCAGGCTGGCCGCAAACAACCCGTAAAAGCCCCCGGCCTCTCCCATCATGATCATTGACACCGCCACAACCACCCCTCCGGCCATGACCATGTTTATCTTGCTCCAGCGGTCCGAGAGCATCCCCATGGGAACATGCATCAAGCCGCTGACGCTGACGCCCAGCATAACCAGAAAACCAATGGCCGAACTCGACAAATCAAACCGAACGGTGCCGTAAACGGGCAAAAACCCCCATATCGCCCCAATGCATGCGGTATATAAAAACCGGAACACCACCAGGCTGACGATCACCCGGTCTGAAAGGATCAGCCCCCACCGGACAGGCGCACGCCCGAAGGCGGCAATTTTTTCAGAAGTCGCCGGCGGCAGCATCACAAGGCTGAGAGAAAAAGCGATAAAGGCCATACCCGCCATGCTCCCGAAAGCCGCACTCAAGCCGAAATGATCCTGAATGACACCCCCCAGAAGCGGACCGATGCTCAAGCCTGTAAAAACGGACATATTGAAAATGCCCATTGTGACGCCTTCTTTTCCCTTCGGGGTAATCTCGCCCACGTAGGCCTGGGCAACGGGCATAATCATCGCCGAAGCGATGCCCTGGACAAGCCTGATGGCAATGAGGACATAAACATGGTACGCCAGGATAAAAAGCAGGGATATCAAAAAATAAAAAAAAAGCCCGGCAACAAGAAAGGGTTTTCTCCCATGATGATCGGAGAGCCTGCCGAACAGCGGCAGGAAAATGGACCGGGTCAATGAAAAGCCGCCAAAAATCAACCCGATCAGAACGCCGCTGGCCCCCAGCGACTGTGCATATACCGGCAAAAGCGGCACGACGATGCCCACACCCGTGACGGTTGCGAACATGGCAAAAAACAGGGTGACAAATATCTTCGTATTAATCTTCGTCATGGGTTTGCGATGAGTCGCCGATTTTTCTGAGCCATACCCGTGTTGCGCCCCAACCGCCCGCTTCGGGCGGCGCATCCGTGGAACGTTCCACCAGCCGGTGAGAAGCCAGGATGGACTGGACCCGTTTTTTCAATATACCCTTCCCTTTGCCATGGATGATGCGAACACTTGTAATCCCTTTTTCAAGGCAGGCTTCGAAATAATCGTTGAGAAGATCTTTTACCTCTTCCGGCCTGAAGGTATGAAGATCCAACTCGTCGGTAATGGGCACCTCGATCGGATCGGAAAACCACTCCCCGGTATCGTCCGTGTCGTCATCGTCGAGGTCGTCATGATAATCGTTGTGAGATGAATTCATATAACCCACCGTTGATAGTCTCGTAAAAAGTCGCTTTTGGACGGCAAAGTAATCACGCCATGGCGTGACAAGATCAAGGCTTGCGAAATTTCGAAAAATACAGTCACGCCAAGGCGTGATAAAATTCTGAGAAATTTCGCATAACGCAGATATTGGACATTTTACGAAGCCGTCACCGTTGGTTTCCCATCGGCACCATGTGCCTGGTTTTCTGACAGGGCCCGTCCGGATGGGCACTTTACTAAAAGGCAACCGCGCCCAACATCGCAATAATGCCCGCGAGAATGAAAAACGTCTCCATTACAAATCCCCGCTGCATGGTGGAAAAAATCATTTTCTGCTCATAACTTCTGACAAAACGGTACATCAACACCGGGCACAGGACCAGCAGGACACCGGGCACGGGTATTATGCCGGCTGCGGCGCCAAGCGGCAGGGCAAGCATCATGGCGACGAGAATTCCCTTTAACAGCACAAGCGTTCTTTTTTCACCAAGGAGTATGGGTATCGTTCCCCTTCCCATGATGCGACTGCCCTGCATGTCCATGATATCAAAATAAGCCGTGCGCACCAGCACCATGGCGCACGTCCATAAAAAGGCCACGACGCCCGCGGGGGTTGTCAAACCTTCTATATAAAGCGCCGGTATCAAGGCGGTCACGATACCCCATGCCAGGGCCGTGAGGATGGTTTTCGAACCGGGTATATGCTTTAACCCCGGGTGCCCCCGGCCGATTTTTTCCGAAAGGTAGTCCACATTGTAGAGGATACCGAGCAGGCTCATGCAGGCCACCATGAGAAAAAACAAAGGCCCCATTATCCATGACGCCCCAAGGGCGCCCGCACCTGCAAAAAGCGCCAGAAAGGACAACGCGTATCGGTTCTGCTGATAAAAATCCGCACGGTAGGGGTCATTGTACCGATCGGACTGCCGCTCCAGCATCTGGTTGATGGTGTGCATGGCAAGAATATAAAACGCAGCCACCAATACAGGGACAATATGGAAGGGAAGACCCTGGAGCCAGGTTGCTGCAAACGCAAGGCATCCCGCGCCAACCGCAAGGTAGACGTTGGAATTGACAAGAAACCGCATCAGGGAATATGCAACCCGATACACCGGGCTCTTGTGCTGGGCCATGCGGGCTTCGAGGTCCTGGTAAACCTGCTTTATAATCCAGTTGGGCGTTGATGCACCGGCCGTGATGCCGATATGCCGGGCATCGGACAGATCCCTTATGTCCACGTCATTCGCCGTTTCAACGTGCAGCGCCGTCTTTTCCGCCTCCAGTGCGATTTCAGCGAGGCGCCGGGTATTGCCGCTGTTGTAGCCGCCGACCACGATAACCGCGTCAACCCTTGCCGCAAGGGCCTTTATCTCGCCCTGGCGCTTCTCGGTCGAATCGCAGATCGTATTGAAGATTTTATAGTTGGGATGGTGTCTTTTTACCCAGTGGCAAACTTTTTCAAAAAATTCGGAATTCTGTGTGGTTTGGGCCACGACAATAGCCTTGTCGAAATCCGGAAGCCCGGAAAACGATTCGAGGCTGTCTATGACACTCCCGTTTTCACCGGCGTAGCCGAGTAGCCCGATCACTTCGGGGTGCTCCCGGTCGCCCACGATAATCGACGCATACCCCTGGCGTGCATGCCGGGAAAGAATGGACTGGACTCTTATCACGCGGGGGCATGTCGCATCGATAACCCTGAAGCCGGCGTCTATCAACGCCTGCCGTTCCTCCGGGGGGATACCATGGGCCCGTATAATAACAATGCCGTCACCAGATTCCGGGATTTCATCAATTACAGAAATCCCTTTTTCCCTCAACAGCGAAAGGACCTGCGGGTTATGGATCAGGGGACCGTAGGTACAAATCGGGGCATCGGTGGCGTTGGCCGCATCAAAGGCCATTTCAACAGCGCGGCGGACGCCCATGCAGAAACCGGCCGTTTTGGCGATGGTGACTTTCATCATTTATTCGTGCCCGGCGCCGGATAACCTCCGGCAGAAAACCAGGACGGGATTAAACCTTATCAAGCAGCCGTTTGCTTTTGAAAAAAGACCTTATGATCCACCAGGGACAGTGAATGGATGCTCCCACGGACAAATTTCTGCTCTCCGAAAATATTGACGAGCCTGAACCCGTCCTCTTCCGGCTCAACCGAGTCCACGGCTTCCATGATCAATTCTTCCTTGTTCCCATCTATCATATAGGCATTGGCTTCACACATGCATACTCTCCTTGCAACACAAATATTTATTTGACGACTTCGTAAAACGTCCAATATCTGCGTTGCGCACAATTTTTGAAGAATCTCACGTACGGCTATGTACGATCAGTTCTTCAAAATTTGCACGCGCCTTGATCTTAAACGTTTTACAAAGCCGTCTGAACCCGACTTTTAACGAGTTCATCACATTTAGCGATTCAACGGTTTACGCCCGGGTTTACGCCCGGGGCCGGGAATGGCGGCTTTCAACTCAAAAGCGGCGCCAGGTGTTCGTCAATCAGCGTATCGACGATATGCGGCAGCGGCACAGACAGGGCGCCCACAATGACCACGTTTTCCTGAAAGATGGGTATGAGGAGTTTTCGCGCCGGGCTTGAAGAAACCGCCTCGGCTATTTTGGGCGTCACCTCTCCCATCATGGCATTGGCCATTACGATACTGACCGACCCGATAATGATATCGACCCGCGGGACGGTCACCACGATGGCGTTCTCGCCGGAAGCCCCCCGATTGGCCCGTGCCTTGAGCATCTGGGCGGTCGCGATGGCATTTGTTCCTAAGGCGACCACTTCAACCTGTTCCTCGAACAGTGCCTTGAGGCGCTTTATGATCACGGCACCGATCCCCCCTCCCTGACCGTCAATGACGCAAATCGATTTAACTGAATTCATTTAGCCTTCCATTTCCAGAGTATCCTATAATTTGCGGGTTTTCTGGTGAACACGGCGCCGGCTTTTGGGCGGCTTTCTGGACGGCCCCTTTTTCTTTGTGCTTTGCGCCCTTTTTGGACGGTACGTGTCCGCCTCCGGGGATTCGCCCGATTCCATCGTTTCCGCCATCATCAGCTTTTCCTCGAACTCGCCTGATCCAATGACGGCCGCGCCCTGGGTTTGTGCAAAACGCCCCACATCCCTGTCGCTGCTGACGACGACAGCCTTCTCCCGTTCCTGCTGCACCATTTTTTTTATCAGGGCGTCCGCGCTTTCCCCGTGCCTTGAAAATTTTATACCAACGCCCTTCCGGGCGGTTTCGGCATCGGGGAAAAAATATTCAGCGGACCCATCAAATACCAAGGTTACCTTGTGACGCTTGATCCGCCTGTACGCCGCCAGCTTCTCGATCAGTGCCTCCCGCCCGAATTCCAGGGCCTGACGGTCGAGACCCTTTAAATCATCGGACTGGCGGATAAAATTGTACCCGTCGATTATCAAATGCAGCGGCATGCCAAAGGCCTTTCATTCCCCCGATTTCAAAAGGGACAGAATGCGGTCGAAATCATCATCGCCGTAAAACTCGATTTCCACCTTCCCCTTTTTTCCCCGCCGCATAATTTTGACTTTTGTTCCGAAAAACCGGCCGAGATTTTCCTGGATACCGGCATAGTGAATGTCATCCGGACCCGCCGGTTCCGGTTCGGCCGGCTGCGCCACCTGGTTGTTGAGCCGTTTGACCAGTTTTTCGGTTTCCCGCACGGACAAGTGCCTGTTCATAATCATTTGCAGGGCTCTGCGTTGTATGGCCGGGGAATCCGCACCCAGCAGCGCCCGCGCATGCCCCATGGAAATGGCGTCTTGCCGCAGCGCGGATTGGGCGTCATCGGACAGGTGGTTCAAGCGCAAAAAATTGGCCACCGCCGAGCGGCTCTTGCCGACTCTTTCAGCTACATCTTCCTGGGTCAGGCTGAATTCCGTAAGGAGGCGTTGGTATGCCTCGGCCTCTTCCATGGCATTGAGGTTTTCGCGCTGGATGTTTTCAATAATCGAAAATTCCAGCATTTCCTCATCCCGCAGGGTCCGTATAACCACCGGAACGCTTTCCAGCCCGGCCATTTTGGCCGCCCGGAGCCGCCGTTCACCGGCGATCAATTCATAGCCGTCATCCGCGGTCACCCTGACCAGCAGCGGCTGCAGAATGCCGCACGTCCTGACCGAATCCGAAAGCGTCGACATATCCTCATCGGAAAAATCCCTTCGGGGCTGGTAGGGATTGGGCTTTATTTTCCCCACATCGCACTCAAAATAATCCCGTGGGGCGTCGTTTTCCTCTTCAGTGCCAATATTCGGAAACAGGGCATCAAGTCCCTTGCCGAGACCGGTCCGCTTTCTTTTTTTTCCGGTTGGATCGGATTTCATCTGCGCCTCACTAATAAACGGTTTACCGGGCCGCCCGGACGACAGCGCCCTCCCGAACCTCAAGCTTTCGGCCTTTAATAATTTCCCTGGCCAGCGACAAGTAGCATTTTGCCCCTATGGATGCAGGATCATAGAGCAAAATGGATTTTCCGAAACTGGGTGCCTCCGCAAGGCGGATCGATCGGGGAATGCGGGTTTTAAAAACCTGATTTTTAAAATATTTTTCAGCATCCTCGGCAACCTGGCCCGAGAGGTTCGTGCGGCGATCGAACATGGTCATAAGAATGCCTTCTATCTGCAAGTCCGGATTGATCTGGCGCTTGATCCGCTTAATGGTCTGGAGCAGCTGGCCCAACCCTTCCAGCGCATAGAATTCACTTTGCAACGGGATAAGCACACCGTTTGCCGCAGCCATGGCATTGATGGTCAGCAGGCTCAACGACGGCGGGCAGTCAAGGATGATAAAATCAAACCGGTCTTTGCATCCCTGGAGCATTTGCTTTAATATCGTCTCGCGATTTTCTTCTTCGAGCATTTCGAACTCGAAGCCGATTAATTCCACCCGGGCCGGAATAAGCCACAAGCGCTTTATGTCGGTTTTCAGTATAATGTCGGATACGTCTGCATCGCCTATCAAGCCATGGTACAAGGTGAGAGCAAGCCCGCCCTTGTCAACGCCCATCCCGGTCGTGGTATTGGCCTGTGAATCGCAGTCGACAAGCAATATTTTCTTCCCCGCAGCGGAAAGAGCCGCTGACAGGTTAATCGCCGTTGTCGTTTTACCGACCCCGCCCTTTTGATTTGCAATGCAGATAATGTGTGTCATAATGATATCATCTCTACCATATATTTCATTTTTTGAAAAGCCGTCGACCCGCAAGCACGCCGCGAGATCAATAACGGCATAAGCGGACATAGCCGGATGGGATTGAAAAACCGGACTTCCGATATTATTTTATATGGGTGTATCCACTCTGACAGTCTTGTAAAAACGCTTTTACAGGCTTGCATATATACCAGAAAAAAACACTTATAACCATGTCATTTTTTAAAAAAATCGCGTCTGTTTTTTCCGTTTTTCTTTTGCTTTTCGGCGCCAGCATCGTCCCGGCGGATGCCCTTACCACAAGGCAGGAGCGCGAACTTGGCGACAAGCTCTTAGAAGCCGTCCATGCGCACTACGACGTCATCAACGACCCCCTGATAAACGACTATATTGACTCCCTTGGCGAAAAACTCACGCGGGAACTGCCGCCCCAGCCTTTTGAATTCAGCTATCACGTTATCCGGGAGGACAAGTTCAATGCGTTTGCCGGCCCCGGCGGCAACATTTTCATTTTTTCGGGGCTGATCGAAGCCATGGATACTGAAAATGAACTAGCAGCTATCATGGCGCACGAAATCGCCCACGTGACCACCGGGCATATCCCGGACATGATAGAGCGGTCGCAAAGAACCGGCTATGCCAGCATGGCCGGCGTGATCGCAGGCATACTGGTCGGCCTGGGGGGAGCCCCCTCCGCAGGTGCAGCCCTTTCCCTCGGGTCTATCGCGGCCGGACAAACCATGATGCTTTCATACAGCCGGGAACACGAACTGCAAGCCGATTTTTTGGGACTAAAAACCCTCGAGGATGCCGGATACCATGAATACGGCATGCTTTCGGCATTGAAACGAATCCGGTCCCGTGAATGGTTCGGGGAGGATGAAATCCCCACTTACCTCAAAACCCATCCCGCGGCAGCAGAACGCATGGCAATGCTCGGCAGCACCATGACGGCGGACCCGGCGGCGCTGAAAAACACCTATGCGTTCGACAGGGCGCGCATGCGGATTATGGCGCTTTACGGGAACCGGGCCAATGCGCTGAACCGATTGTCCCGGATGGCCCGGGCCGATCCGGAGAACCCTGCCATTCAATACGGTCTCGGCCTGGTGCTGTCGGAAGGCGGCAACCCGGAAAAAGGAATCTCGCACCTTGAAACGGCGGCGTCCCTTAAACCCGATGACCCGCATATAACGATTGCGCTTGGCAGGGCCTTTTTCCTGGCGGGGAACAACACGAAGGCAATAGAGACGCTAAAGGCCATTGACGATATCCAACAGTACGGCCCGGAGGGCATGATCGTATTGGGGCGCACCCGGATGTCGGAAGGGGATAACCGGGAAGCCGTCGAAACCTTCAAAAAACTGCTCGACCACTATCCGAACGACAGGCAGGCGCTGTTTTTTTTAGGGCAGAGCCTGGGGCAACAGGGAGACCTTGCGGAGGCGCACTATTTTCTTGGACGCTATCACAAGGCGCAGCGAAATTTTGAAAACGCC
>PUOB01000298.1 GCA_003551985.1 Desulfobacteraceae bacterium
AAATCTTTATCGCAGCCCGCCTACCGAAGCGCCTCCATGGCCTCTTCCAGCCGGTCCAGCCAGATTTGAACGATCTCATCGTATTCTCCGGTTCCCTTGAACACCATTTGGGTTTCGACGCCGGCATTCGCAAGCCTTTCCGTCCAGCTCTCCCCATGATGGTGATGGTGGTCGTGGTCGTGAGAATTTCCAGTTTTTCTGATGCCCGCGACATCTTTCAGTGTGTGTGCGCCGACAATGGACATGAACGGCGCGATATAAGCCTTTTGAATGCCTTTTCCGGCAAATTCCTTCTTAACGTCCTCAAAGGCGGGCGATCCGCCCAGGCAGCCCAGCGTTGCCACATACACGTTGTCATCCTTTTGCCGGAGCTTGTAGGCCAAGGCCTGGTAAAAGGCATTGGAGGGATGATACGTACCATGCCCCACCCAGATGACGGCTTCATCCGGCTTCCGGCCTTCAGGCGCATTGTCGATAAGGAGATCGCGGATGCGTTTCATTTCATCCGGCCCGCCCAACAGCGGGGATCCCAGCCTTACACGCGTAAAAACGCCGTCCATGCCGTCGAAAGCATCGACCACCGATCGGAGCCTGTGAAATTCCACACCGGCAATGGTATGCAGGGACTGAACGGCCACGTGAGTGAAGCCATCTTCCGCCATGCGGGAAAGGGCCATGGGAACGGAGTCGTAGTGTTCGCCCTTTTCGGCCAGCGCCCGGCGCACCATTCCGGAAGTGTACGCCCACCGGACCGGAATATCGGGATGCGCCGCTTTCGTCATTTGCTCAATATTCTCAAACGCCGGCCGCGCTTCCGGATAGCTGGATCCGAAAGCCGCCAGCAGAATGCCTTTTTTCACTTTACCCGCTTTTCCTTCACCGACCCGCACGTCCATGGCAGGCGTTACATACCGGACCTCGCCGTCGCTTTTCACCCGGAATATCACCGCAGATTCCCCCGCCTGCCTGCCGGTAATATGGACGTGATCGCCATGACTATCCAGTGAGACAATGTCTTCGTTCGCGTCATCAGCGAGCGCCACATCCAGGACATTGCGTTTGCCGTCCAGTTCTATCTCCTTGTCGCCTCTGGCGGTAATGACAGCGCCCAGGGAGAGGCTTTCCCCGGGTTCTATGACCGGCAGACTGCCATGCCAGTGGTCGAAATGGACATCGGCAACCACATTGTCCGCCCTGCGGTCAATGAGATCGAATCCGGTTATGGCGTTATGGGCCCCGGCTGCGGCGGGAAGAACGCCCCACCCGAAAAGACACAACAGCAGCAATACAATTTTTTTCATTTTTCTCGTCTCCATTTTCTCTTCTCCTTGCGGTTATTTTATATGGGTTTGCCGGTTTTCCGCCTGGCAAAACGGCCGTGGATCTGCGGAGAACAACGGCCGAATCCATGGGGGAACATGGACTTTCAAGAAATTCAAAAAGGGCGCTCAATTCGGCGTCTGACACAAAAAAATGTCCGGCGGATGGATATTCTGCCCGTTTTGATGGCCCTCGATCATGACGAGGCTGTGATAGTTCTTCTTCACCCACTTGTGAAGCGGACGAATAAAAGCGGGGTCGTGAAAATACAACGTTTCTCCCAGGCAGTGCAAATCCTGCTGAATGCGCCAATACAGATACATAAAACCTCCTTGTGTGGTTGGGTGCTGTATTGTTTGTCCTTATAAAGGGCCCCATGGCCGGCTCACCGACAGCCAGGCGCCGGACGGTTCAGGGGGGATTCAAACAAAGCGGCTCGGAAGAAGTGGATCGGCGCCTGGAGGCGGGCTGAGTTGCGACAAAAAAAATCCCGGACCGAAATGAATTCGATCCGGGATGTCCCTTTTTATCCGCAGATTCGCCAACAGGGCAAGACCTCGTCCTCGCAGTCGTTACCCCCTATGCACAGGCAGGTCTTCTGGCTTTCGGTTCATCCTACCGGCTGCGCCTTCCCGGCTTTTGGGCCAGTGGCATTGTGCAGCTTTCGTCCCCGATTACAGCGGCGGGCCCGTCCCCGATTTTCACGGGGTTCCCTATTGTGCTCCGCAGGGAGCACCTGTACAATGATTTGTCAATCTACTGATCGCATATAGAATATGTCAAGGGAAAAAGCTGTTTTGTTTGTTCATTCACCTGCCAGAAATACGTCCAGAAGTTGTTTGCGGATCCGGGGAAACGGCCCACGATAAACATCCCTTATCGTTATGCTGTTTGCACCATTGCCAGCAATATCCCCCACACGATTCATTGATCAACCTTTTTCAATTGCTGCCGATTGATCCGCCAAAAACCGTGTTTGAAACAAGTCAGCATGCGCCTTGATTTTGAACGTTTAAACGATCCATCCGTCCCACTATTTGACGATGGGCACATCCAGTTCTTCCGCCGCCCGGCAGCGTTGGTTGACGCGGGAAACCACCTCTTCCGCACGCGTCATGACCGTCACCATGGACTGCTGGATATCGATAACCAGCAGCAGACTGTTTTCCCGGGTTGCAATCCATTCATGACGCATGGGGCTTTCTCCACAGGTTGTATAACCTTTAGTGGAGCAGGATTCAGTTATCCTGATCCTTGATCTTCTTTCTTGCCTTTTAATGCAGTCAGGGCTTCTTGCGGGGTTTTGTATATGTGCGGCGTGATGTTGAACCGCAGCAGGGCATCCCCCAGCTTGGCGCGCAAAAATGTGCTGGTGGTATATCGGGTTACGCCGGAATAAAGATCTTCTGACAAGCGCTTGATCATCTCCGTATACGCCGGTATGAGCTCGGTGTCGATATGAAAATTATCATAGTTGACAACCGTATACACCCTGTGCCCAAGGGGCTCCAGGATCTCCCGCACCTTTTCCTCCACCTGCCGGATATCCTCCCGGCTCTTGACCGAATACCCCTCGAAATTGACGAAAAAAAGGTTGCGGTCCCCGTCATAGCTCAATCGCTTGTCTATGGACAAAAAAAGCAGGTCCTTTTTGAGCTGCATGGGCTCACCCCTGAAAATCCGGGGGTCCATCTGCGCCGGGGGATCGGCGATTATCGGCTCGAATTCCATGAGCGCCAGGATATCCTTTTGCAAGTTGACTCCGGGGGCGATTTCAATGAGTTCCATGCCCTTTTCAGTCAATTTAAACACGCAGCGCTCCGTTATATAAAGCACAGGCTGCTTGTTTTGAAGAGCGTATGCGCCGCTGAACGTGGTATGTTCCACCTGGTTGACAAACTTTTTGAATTCCCCCTCCCGGTTGATCCGCAAACCGCCGTCGACAATCGCCACATCCAGCCCCCCGGCGGTAAAGGTTCCCACAAATATGACCTTTTTGGCTTTCTGGCTGATGTTGATGAACCCGCCCGCACCTGCCAGCCGGGGGCCAAACTTGCTGACATTGAGATTGCCGTGCCGGTCGGCCTGCGCCAGTCCCAAAAAGGCCAAATCCAGCCCGCCGCCGTCATAAAAATCGAACTGTTCGGGCTGGCTGATCAGGGCCTCGGTGTTGGTGGCTGCGCCGAAGTTCAGCCCGCCGGCGGGAATGCCGCCGATCACGCCGGGTTCCGCCGTCAGCGTCAGGTAGTCCAAAACGTTTTCCTCATTTGCGATGTTGGCGACGCCTTCGGGCATGCCAATCCCCAGGTTGACCACGCTGTTGGCCTCGAGCTCCATGGCGGCTCTCCTGGCGATGATTTTGCGTTCATCGAGTTCCATCGCGGCCATTGAATGGAGCGGCACCTTTATTTCGGAGCTGAAGGACGGGTTGTAGCGGACCCCGAAGGTTTGCCAGTGATTTTCGGGCTCTGCCACCACCACGCAGTCCACCATGATTCCCGGTATTTTTACCTGGCGCGCGTTGAGCGTCCCTTTTTCAGCGATCCTTTCCACCTGCACGATGACAAAACCGTTGGAGTTCCTGGCCGCGGTGGCCATGGCCAGATTTTCCAGGTTGAGGGCTTCCTTTTCCATGGTGATATTGCCCAGGGTGTCCGCCGTGGTTCCCCGCAATATGGCCACATTGATGGGGAATGTTTTGTAAGCAAGGTATTCAATGCCGTCAAAAACGACTATTTCGACAAGGTCCTCGGTCGTTTGATCATTTAACTTCCCGCCGCCTTTACGGGGATCCACAAATGTGCCCAGGCCGACCGTGGTTATGGTTCGGGGCTTGCCCGCGGCAATATCCCGGTACAAATGAGAGATAACCCCCTGGGGCAGATTGTAGGCGCTGATCTTGTTTTCCACGGCCAGTTTCTGGACCTTGGGCACCAGGCCCCAATGTCCCCCGATGACCTTTCGGATCAGCCCTTCGTGCCCAAAATGGTTTAATCCCTTGTCCTTTCCGTCTCCCTGGCCCGCGGCATAAACCAGTGTCAAATTTTTCGGCGATCCGGTTTGAAGAAAGTGATTTTCCAGTGCGATGGCAATGTGTTCGGGAAATCCGGTCCCCACGAACCCCCCGGTGGCAATGGTATCGTTGTCACGGATGATGCTGATAGCCTCTTCGCTCGTGACGATCTTTCCCTTCTGGGCTGTAAACGGCGGCAGTGAAGACAGTACAGGATGCATGGATGTTTTTTCAGGGTCTTTTTGTTCCTGGCCCATATTCGGCTCTCCATGGTTTTTCATCTGGGTTCATTTAAATCAGTCCGGCCGCCTTGGGCAGGAACAGCAGGATTTCCGGAAAAAGAGAAAAAATCAGAAGCGCTGTAAGCATTAACAGGAGATACGGCACAACGCCCTTGTATATATCGCCAAGCGTTACTTGCGGCGGCGCAATGCCTTTGAGGTAGAAAATCGTCAATGCAAACGGCGGGGTCAGAAACGACGTCTGGAGAACAATAATGTTCATCAGGGAGAACCAGACCGGATCGAACCCCAATGCAACCGCAATGGGCGTGAACAGGGGAACCACGATCATGATGATGCCGATCCAGTCCAGGAAGCATCCCATGAGGATGATAATGAGCCACATGACGATCAAAATTCCCCACGGGCCGAACGGCAGGCCCATGATGGAACTCTCGATGACCCTCCCGCAGCCCAGGCGGACGAACACGGTGGTAAAAAAGGAGGCCCCTATCACGACCATGTAGACCATCGCGGATGTTTTGGCCGTTCTTATGGCGGCCTCCACCAGTGTGGCCACTGTCAGCTTCCGGTACCCGAGGGCCAGAAATACCGCCGCCAGGGCGCCGATTGCCGCCGCCTCGGTGGGCGCGGCAAGGCCAAAGAAAATCGTTCCCAAAACCGCCAGTATCAGTGTAAGCACGGGCAGCACGGACACACAAAACATCCTGGCTTTTTGCCAGAACGAATAATAGATGCCTTCTTCAGACGCCGAGGGCCCCATGGAAGGGGTAATAAAGCACCGGATGCCGATGTAGGAGACATATAGCAGCGCAAGAATAACCCCCGGTACAAACGCCCCTATCAGAAGGGCCCCCACGGACACGTTCGCCACGGGGGCATACACGAGGATCAAAATGGACGGCGGAATCAGGATGCCCAGCGCACCGCCCGCGCATACTGCGCCGGAGGCCATGGGCTTGTTGTACTTGTATTTCATCATTGCGGGCATGGAGATAATGCCCATGGTAACGACCGTAGCGCCCACCACGCCGGTTGCCGCGGCGAAGATGGTGCACGTCAGCACGGTGGCAATGGCCAGTCCGCCTTTGAGTTTGCCGGTCAGGACATAAATCGCGTCATACAGCCTGCCGGCCAGCCCGGATTTTTCGATGACGATGCCCATGAAAACAAATAATGGAATCGCGATCAGGGTATAGTCGGACAGGACCACGTGTGTTCGCAGCATGAATGTGTTGGCGATTCGGGGCCCGACGAATATCATGCCGAAGATCGTGGCGATGCCGGCCAGGGAAAACCCGATGGGAAAGCCCATCATAATGACCACGATAAGGCTGGTCAGCATTAAGACGGTTATCAATTCAACGCTCATTCAGCTTATTCCTTCCCAGCAAAATACAGATTTCCTTTAACAGTTGTGAGACGCCCTGCAGCACAAGCAGCGCCACGCCGAAAAATATCCAGGTCTTGTAGGGGTAAACAGGCGGCATGGCGCCGATGGTGGAGCGCTCCTGGAGAGCCCATGAGCGGAGCATGTCCGTGTACATGACCCGGCCGATATTGGACCAAGCCAGGAAAAACAGTCCCAGTATGAACACGATGCTTAAAAATGCGCCCACTCTTTCCGGAAGCCGGCTGTAAATCAGGTCCACGGACACGTGCTCTCTGCATTGCCAGGTATAACCCATTGAAAGCATAAGAAAAAAACTGGATAAAAAATAGGTCAGGTTGAAGCTCCATTGTGTCGGGGCGCCGAAAAAATACCGGGCGAACACCTCGTAGGCCAGCGTCAGAATCAGTGCAAACACTAAAAAAGACACTGTCTTGGAGACAATTTCGTTTATCTTGTCGATGACACGAATGATCTTGTTGATGACAACCATTTATCATCCTTATGATTTCATAATGAAAAACAACAAACACCCATTTGCAGCGCCGCTGCACGGGGCGCGGCGGTGGAAATCCCCGCCCGGCCCGTGCAGCGGCCGCTTGCCTCGCTACTTTCGAACCGGAATCATGAATTCCTCGTACTCGGAAAATCTTTCCCAAAATTCGTTCACAGATGCCCAGGTGCGGGTATAATGGTCATTGTTCCGCCGCTGGACGTCGTTGTCGATCCATTCCCATGCCTGCTCACGCATCTCACGCTGCACTTCGGGGGAGACGTAGGTTCTCTCGATACCCCGCTCTTCGAAGAAATCGAGCGCATCCATGTCGACCACGTTGCTCTTGGTCCACATATGAATCGTCATGGCCATGGCCGCATTGTCCAGTATGGCCTTGTAGATTTCGGGAAGCGCGTTATAGGCGTCCTTGTTGAATCCAAGCTCAAAAAAGCAGGTGGGCTGGTGGAGTCCCGGTCCGGCAATGTAATCCGCCACCTCGTGAAATCCCTGCTGCCGGTTTACGGCGGGGGTGGAAAACTCCGTGGCGTCCAGGATGCCCCTGTCCAGGGCCGGGTAAAGCTCGGTGCCCGGAAGCATGGTAACCGCAACGCCAATCTCCTTGAGCACTTCTCCCCACCAGCCCGGGGCCCGGTATTTCAAGCCCTCCCAGTCGGACATGGATTCCAGCGGCTTGTTGGAATGGGCCAGCAATTCCGGACCTGTCAGGCCGCCCGGCAAAACGATGACATTCTGGCCGGCCTCGTCCATCATTTCCTGGTATAGCTCTTTTCCGCCGTAATTATAAAGCCAGGTGGCGTGCATCAAGGGTTCCAGGTGAAGCGGTATGGATGCAAAAAACGGTGCGGACGGATGTTTGCCCATCCAGTATCCGGGCCAGGAGTGGTAGGCGTCAATAGCCCCTGCATCCGTAGCATCCAGCACTTCCAGGCCGCCGACGATCGAACCGGCCGGCTGGACGTCGATGATAAAACTCCCGCCGCTCAAGTCCCTGACGCGTTTTGCAAAATCCTCGGCCATTTCATGAAGCAGCCACCCCTGAGACCAGGTCGTCTGGAGCGTCCAGCGGACATCCGGCAAAGCAGCCTGGATTTGCTCCTCTCCCGCCTCCTGCCCGCCGCATCCGGACATACCAACCGCTAATGCAATAAACAATGCAACGATACATGCGACTTTTTTAACACCAATCATGTCAACCCCCTTATTTTTGTGTTTTTCGCCGAAAGACACGGCGCCTTTACGGACCTGAACATCTGTCAAATGATTAAACGAAAAACAAGTAGAAAAACATTGATCATAAAAACAGTAGCAACTATCGTGCCATCAAGTTGCGATCAACATATATAATTGTAATTATTGAATAAAAATAAATTTTGAAATATGGCGAAGATGCACGAAAGGGAAGTTTGCTTATAAAATGTCTATAAGCATAGACACACGTGAGGGAAAGCACACTGCCGCATGGGAGGAAGTGTTGTGTCCTAAAAAATAGACGCGTCTATATTGATAGACACATGCCCCGGGTTGAACTCCCAGGGCGCTTCAGGTCTTTGTGGTTATTCGATATTTATCCATCTTCTGGTATAATCCGGACCTGTGAATGCCCAACAGCTCAGCCGCCTTTTTCCTGTTGTTGCCCGCATTTTTCAGCGCGTTCACAATGGCCGTTTTCTCGGCATCTTCAAGGATTTCCCGGAGGCTGAATTCACCCGGGCGCTTGTAGTCCAAAAGCCCTTTTTCCGTTGCGGCCGCACCCGCGTTCAAGAGATAGATCGGGAGATGGTTTCTGCGGATAACGCTGTCGTTGCCCATGTTGCCGGCCACGGCCCGTTCAAGGACATTTTTGAGCTCGCGCATGTTGCCGGGCCAGTCATAGGCTTTAAGAATATGGATCGCCTCCGGATCCACCTTCTTCACGGCGGTGCCCAGCTCCTCGTTTAGCTCCTGAAGGATTTTCTCGCTCAGAAGCGCGATATCTTCCTTGATCTCGCGCAAGGGCGGAATTTCTATCTTCAGCACGTTGAGCCGATAATAGAGGTCCTGCCGGAACTCCCCCTTTTTTATCATTTCCTCCAGGTTCCGGTTGGTTGCCGCGATCAGGCGGATATCCAGCGGGATAACCCGCTCGCCCCCCAGGCGCTCGATTTCTTTTTCCTGGAGCACCCGAAGCATCTTGGCCTGCATTTCAAGCGGCATATCGCCTATTTCATCCAGAAAAAGGGTTCCCCCCTGGGCCAATTCAAACTTGCCCGGCTTACCGCCTTTTTTTGCGTCGGTAAAAGCGCCCCCCTCATAGCCGAAGAGTTCGGATTCCAGCAGGCCGGAAGGTATCGCCGCACAGTTGACCCGTATAAAGGCGCCGTAGCGGCGAAGACTGCTGTCATGGATCGCATGGGCGAAGAGCTCCTTGCCGGTGCCGCTCTCCCCCCGTATCAAGACATTGGACATACCCGATGCGGCGATTCTGGCCGTTTCCTTGGCATGGACAAGCCTCTCGGACCGGCCGATGATATTTTTGAAATTATACCGGCTTCCTTTCAGGCGCTGGAATTCTCCCTTGTAATATTTCAATTCCCTGGTGGCGATATCAAGGCGCTCCACCATTGACCGGATTTCCTTCACATCCCTGAAAAGCACCTTGCCGACGGCCCCGACGACCTCCCCGTTTTTATAAATGGGAATCCGCATCACGACCATTTCGTGACCCTGGATCCTCTGGGTTTCTCCGATTTCCGGTTTGCCGGTTTTAACGACAATATGCATCCGGGTGTTTTCGATCACTTCTTCAATGGGCCTTCCAAGGGCATTTTTTTCATCGATGCCCAAAAAATTCTGGTAGGCCTTGTTGAACCTGGTTATCTTTCCTTCCTTATCCACCACGACGATGCCGTCATACGTCGTTTCCAGGATCGTTTCGAGTATTTCCACCGCATCTTTTGCGACCGCCAGCTCCTTTGTCAGCCGCTCGATGTCTGCACTTTCCTGGAATATGGCCACGGCGCCGGCCAGCTTACCGTCTTTGTAGACCGGGGACCGGTTGGAATAGATGCTTCGCCCATTGATGATAACGCGCCGCCCCACATCGGGAATCCCGGATTGAAGCGTGGAAAGAAGCGAGGGAACCTTGAAAAGGGCGTCCACCTTTCGGCCCAGTGCATCATTCGTGCGAATCCCCAGGATTTTTTCTGCACCTTTATTGAATAAGGTGATAACTCCGCCTCCATCAACGGCAATAATCCCGTTATGCGTGGAATTCAAAACCGCATGGAGATATTCAACGGAACCGTTATTCTTGTCTTCTGCCATTGTCTTTGCGTCTTGCGGTTTCCTCAACAGTAGCGCAGGGATGGATTATATAATCAGGTATTGATCAGGCGATGGCTGATCGGGTTTATTTCCTGGGCAGACTGATGACGGCTTCGCCATCCACAACCACCTTGTCGTCCTGGTTGGTGCATGTGGTTTTTAGCGTAATCCGCTTTTTTCCCGTATTGATATCGACGATTTCAACTTTCGCTGTGACGGTGTCGCCGAAATAGACCGGTGCTGTAAAATTGAGTTCCTGCCGGAGATAAACGGACCCGGGGCCAGGGAGGCGCGTGCCTAAAACAGCCGATATTAAACCGCCGGCAAGCATACCGTGGGCGATCCGTCTTTTAAAAAACGTCTCTTTGGCATAGACTTCGTCGATATGAGCCGGGTTAAAATCGCCGGTGACCCCTGCATACTGGTAAACGTCATATTCGGTGATTGTTTTTGTGAATTCCGCACTATCACCGATATTGAACTGATCGATACTTTTGCCGTTCATTTCGCCCTCCCTGTGGGATTCGATTCTATTGTTTTCGTTTTTTGGAAAATAATCAATCAAAATGTTGCCGCATGAAAAAGCTTATTTATTATGAAGAACCCGAAAGATCATTACACCCCCAATATGCCGGACATCGGACATGTCGCGGGCAAAGAATTCTCATTTTGGCCGAAAGGGAAGAGGGGAATCTTTTCCTTACCCCTGAGGAATGCCAGAATCAAGGTGCAAAATTCAGCAAGCCCGGGAATACCGCCAGGGCAGGCAATTTGACGCT
>PUOB01000339.1 GCA_003551985.1 Desulfobacteraceae bacterium
ATGCCCGGTGATCGCATCGCTGGGCGGCGCATCAGCGGTGCTCATCGTGGCTGAACCTTCGGTTTCGGGTGCTCACGACATGGAACGGGTGGCACAGCTTGCGGCCCGGTTCAATATTCCGGCCATGGTCTGCATCAATAAGTTCGACATCAATCCCGCCCAGGGCGAGGCTATCGAATCGTATGCGGCGCGGAAAAATATCGCCGTGATGGGGCGGATCCCGTTTGATCCGATATTTACCCGGGCAATGGTCAAGGGGCAAACCCTGCTTGAATACGATGCGAATTCCGAAGGCGCCCATGCCATTCGATCCATCTGGGAAAAGGTCATCCGTTCATTCGGCAGGGCAAACCTCGCTGATGCAGCGGTTAAGTGAGTTTCCTCATGAGCGATCTGATCAATTTTGAGAAGTACTATGATGTTTTCCGGGACATCAGCAGAATCGTCCACGCAAGCGTCGATGTCGAGGAGGTCTTGGAGCTGGTTGCCTGGAAAAGCACTGAAATGCTCGGTGCGACAGGTGCTTTTTTGCGAATTATCAACCTGAAAACAATGGCATCGGAGCAGTTTGCCGCTTACGGCCTCGATGATGAACATATTGCAAAAGCCCCGATTTCCGGAACCGGGTTTTTCCAGGCGTTTTATAAATCCAAAAAAGTCGCCATTACCAGAGATCTATCAGAAAACCCGCACATCAAAAATGCGCCATATCTCAAAGAAAGGGGCATTCAGACAATTATCGACATTCCCTTGATCCTGAGGGAAGATGTTATTGGTATCATCCGCGTTTATTTCAAAAAACCCATCGAACTTTCGGACAAAGAGCTGGACTTTATCGGTGCCGTTTCCGAAACATGCGCCTGTGCCATTGACAAGGCCCGAATGATCGAAGAGCAGAAAACCCAATATAATCAGCTGGCGCTCCAAACGGAAAAACTCTCCGCATTGGGACGCATGGCTGCGGGTATCGCGCACGAAATCAACAATCCCCTGGCCGGAATTCTTCTTTTCAGCACCAACATGCTCAAAAAAACGCCGCCGGAAGGGCCCATCCGGGAGGGTCTTGATGTCATCGTTCAGGAGTCCCAGCGCTGCAAATCCATTATTCAGGACCTATTGGAATTCTCCCGCGATAAAGACCCCACAAAGATGCCGGCCAAAATCAATGACATCATTGAAAAAGCGCTCAACATTCTCAACAACGAGTTTCGGCTCAATCACATCGCCGTTGAAACGGATTTGTCGGATAACCTGCCGGCCATACCCATGGACGCGCACCTGATGCAGCAGGTCCTTGTCAATCTCCTGCTCAATGCCATAGAAGCTGTTGAGGAAAAAGGCATGGTTACCATACGAAGCGTTATGACGCCGGATCGTCAATACCAGAAGGTCGAGATCGAGGATACGGGCCGGGGTATACCCAAAGCACATGCAGGCAAAATCTTCGATCCTTTTTTCTCAACCAAAAAGAGCGGCACCGGCCTCGGCCTGGCTGTCAGCTACGGCATTGTGCAGAAGCATAACGGACAGATTGATATGTCCAGTGAACCGGGAAAGGGGACCCGTTTTACTATTGCCATTCCTGCATCCTGAGGCGCTGGTTTTCGGACCCTAAAGGATGGTCGAAAATGCCTGTCGCGAAAATCCTTATTATTGATGATGAGAGCGTTATCTGCGAAGGCTGCCGGCTTGCGCTTTTGCCGTATGGATACGCCGTTGAAGCACGACTGGACGGTCATGCGGGCCTGAATGCAGCGCGCAGCGAATCATTCGACCTGGTTCTTCTGGATATGAAGCTCCCCGAAATGGAAGGAATGGACGTTCTCAAAACCATTCGCCATGAAATCCCCGAAATGCCGGTAATTATCATGACCGGTTATTTTACCGTGCAGAACGCGGTGGATGCCATGAAAGCGGGCGCCGTGGATTACCTGACAAAGCCTTTCACCGACGATGCGATTGTGTTTGCCGTGGAAAGGGCCCTGGAAAAGAAGCGGCTGATCGAGGAAAACCGCACTCTCCGAAAGATGCTCTTTGATCGGTACAGTTTTAACCAGGTCGTGGGGGAAAACGCAAAAATACTTGAACTATTTAACAACATCAAAAAAGTCGCACCCGGGGATACCACTGTTTTACTTTGCGGTGAAAGCGGCACGGGCAAAGAGCTGTTTGCCATGGCGGTCCATGCCCACAGCCAACAAGCGGCGAGACAATTTGTCGCCGTGGATTGCAGCTCCCTCTCGCCGGGCCTGCTCGAGAGCGAGCTGTTCGGGCATGTCAAAGGGGCTTTTACGGGCGCAACGGAAAACAAGACCGGTATCTTCGAGGCCGCGCACGATGGCACCCTGTTTCTTGACGACGTGGCCAACCTGGACATGTCGATCCAGGGGAAGCTGCTGCGGGTACTCGAGGCCTGTGAGTATAAGCCGGTGGGCGCAAGCAGTGTCAGGAAGACCAATGCCAGGATTGTCGCCGCCACGAACAGGGATTTGAAGGCCATGGTGGAATCGGGTGAGTTTCGGGAAGACCTGTTTTACCGGCTCAATGTGTTTCCGGTTGTCATTCCGCCGCTTCGGGAGCGGACGGACGATATTCCGCGGCTTGCGTATCATTTCCTGAAGCATTTCTGCAAAAAGACCGGCAAAAAAATAGACGGTTTTGCCGATGATGCCATGGAAACCCTGGTTCATTTCGAATGGCCGGGCAATGTGCGCCAGCTTAAAAACGTGGTCGAGCGCCTGGTTATCATGGCCGACAACCCGGTTTTAAGCCGTTTTGACCTGCTGGAAGCCCGGCCCGTGCAGTCGGAGATGAAAGGCGGCCATATTCCGGAAACAGTGGACGCGTTAAAGGAATACAAGGAGCAGGTGTTGAAGGCGCATTATTTTCAAATGGAAAAGGCGTTTCTTGTCAAAGCGCTGAAATCCTGCGAGGGAAATATTTCAAAGGCCGCCGGGAAAGTCGGCATGCAGCGGTCCAATTTTTCCACCCTGATGAAAAAACACCATATTTCAGTCGACGCGGTTAAAGAGTAGCCGGATTTGGGAAAGATTTTTCAGAAAGGGGCGTATAATGCCTTATACGCCTATACATATTTGATTTAATGGTATATATTTTATTCCTCCCCCGCCCGCCGTATAATTATCCAACCATTTTTTTCCAAAAGGTCATTTCGACGGGTTGTTTCTCCTTGTGTAATTTTTTAATAAATCATTGATATAATTAATAAAATTAATTGAATAGCCTTTAGGCGCAATGGCGCCCGTTTTTGGAACAGGACTTGCTATCATTTTTTTAAAAGCAATCCCATTGCTGCCAAAAATGATGCACGCTTTTCCATAAAGGAGGGAAGCCATGAGCCGTCAATCGGAAGATACCACACACAGCAGCCCCGAGCCGAGGCATATTCTTTTGATGGAGGACGACGCCACTGTGGCAAAAGGGCTTAAGCTGGTCCTCGATGAAGAAGGGTACGGGGTGGATGTCGCCACAACGGGGCAAGGCGCGCTTGACAGCGCCGGACAGAAGTCCTTCGACCTTCTGGTGGCGGATTTGCGTCTGCCGGATATGGATGGCATGGAGGTCATCAGGCAGGTGAAGCAAACCCGACCCGAAACCGGGGTGATCGTCATTACGGGCTATGCCAATGTCCACACGGCGGTCGATGCCATGAAAACCGGCGCTTTCGATTACCTGTCCAAGCCCTTCACGGAAGCGGATTTTCTGGGCAGGGTTGCCGCGGCCATGCAAAAAAGGAAACAGCGGGATGGAAAGGAAGCTGTTGCACCGGACGAAGCGGCGCCGGAGGAACCCGGCGAAACAGCTGATGCCGGTCTGCGGGTGCTGGTGGTGGAAGACGAGCCCAGCGTAGCAAACGGTATCCGGATGATCTTGAATGAACAGGGGTTTGATACGGAAATCGCGGGTACCGGTGAGGCGGGGATTAACATGATCACGGATGCCCATTTCGATCTTCTGGTGATCGACCTTCGGCTTCCCGATATGGACGGCAAGCAGGTCATCCGCCAAGCCGCCCAACAGCTTCCCGGTACGCCCGTGATCGTCATAACCGGATATGTCAGCGTGCCGTCCGCGGTGGACGCTCTTCGAATGAACGTTTCCGATTATCTTGCCAAGCCGTTTACCGAAGAGGCCTTCATGAACACGGTCGGGAAGGCTTTGAAGAAAAACGGAAATGCCCGAAATGGAGGGCAGTTGATCGACGCCGTGGCGGAAGCGGCTGCGTCCATCCGGACGGGATTCTATATATGCCGCGGTGGAGAGGATCTTGCAAAAACGATCGATATTGACGATATCGTCCGATTTGCCGGCGAGCAGGCCGGTGTCGTGGTGGCCCGGGACCATCCGTATCTTTGCCGGGATACGGGGTTGGCGCTCATCAAAAACGATATTGAGGAGATGGCGTTGAACCGGGTGGTGGTGGCCGCATGCGCCCCGGATTCCTATGAAAGGGCTTTCAGGGACGCCTGCCAGGAAGCAGGACTCAAGCCTGGGCACTTCCAGATGGTGCCGGTACGCGAACAGGTGTCCTGGGTTGCACAAGATGCGGGCGAAGCCGCCGTTAAAACACGGACACTGGTTGCGGCCGCGATTTACCGGGTGCAATACCATCACATTCATCCTCCCCGGAAGGCCGCCGTTTCTCCGGATGTGCTGGTGGTGGGCGGCGGTATTGCCGGGATGACGGCGGCACTTGATGTTGCGAGGTCCGGCACCCGGGTGTACCTGGTTGAAAAGTCCGCCACCATTGGCGGCCACATGCTTCAGTATGATAAAACGTTTCCCACGCTCGATTGCGCCGCGTGCATCGGGACCCCTGTGATGGTGGAAGTGGGGCAGCATCCGAAGATCGAGGTGATGACCCTCTCCGAGGTAACGACGATTACCGGGCATGTTGGGAACTATACCGTCTCGGTTCGCCGGAATCCCCGCTATATTAAAGAGGATGTGTGTACAGGGTGTGGGGAATGCGAAAAGGTCTGCCCTGTTGAACGCCCCAGTGAATGGGATGCGGGGCTCAAGCAGCAAAGCGCTATTTACCGGTCATTTCCCCAGGCCGTGCCCATCGCCTATGCCATCGACAAGCAGGGAAAGTCGCCCTGTAAAGCCGCGTGCCCGGCCCATGTATCCGTCCAGGGGTTCATCGCATTGATGAAGCGGGGAAAATATGCCGAGGCACTCACCCTTTTCAGGCAGGACAACCCCTTTCCCGGTGTATGCGGCCGCGTCTGTCATCACCCCTGCGAAGACGCATGCAGCCGGCAGGAATATGACCAACCGCTTGCTATCCGGGACTTGCATCGCTTTTTGTTTGATTGGGAAAACAGCGGCAATGAATTGTTTCTGCCGGCTAAGGCGGAAACGCGGGATGAAAAAATCGCCATTATCGGTTCCGGGCCTGCCGGGCTTGCAACCGGGTATTTTCTGGCAAAAAAGGGCTACGCCTCAACGGTTTTCGAAAAACTATCGGTTGCAGGCGGCTGGATGGCTGCGGGCATCCCGGACTACAGGCTTCCCAAGGACATTCTTGTGCGGGAGATCGATATCATTCGAAAAATGGGGGTGGAAATCAAGACCGGCGTAACCTTCGGTCGGGACGTTACCTTCCGGACCCTTGCCGAGGCCGGGTATTCAGCGGTATTCATGGGAACCGGGCTTCAAGCGGGAACGCGTCTCGGCATCGAAAACGAGGATGCGCCGGGCGTGTTCCAGGGGATTGATTTCCTGCGTGATATCGCCCTTGGAAAGGACGTTTACAAGGGTCGAAAAGCCGTTGTCATCGGCGGCGGCAATGTGGCCCTTGATTGCGCACGCACGCTGGTGCGCAAGGGGTTTGAAAGGGTCGCCATTATGTATCGCCGAACCCGCGGGGATATGCCCGCCCATGAAATCGAGATTGCCGATACCGAAAGCGAAGGCGTTGAATTTATCTATCAGGCGGCGCCCGGCCGAATTCTTTTGGACGGACCCGGCAAACCGTCCGGCAGGATCACGGGCCTCGAATATCTGGCAATGGCGCCGGGAGAGCCGGATGAAACCGGCCGGCGCGCGCCTATCCCGGTTCGGGGGTCTGAAACCATTATTCAATGCGATACCATTATCCCCGCCGTCGGGCAGATGCCGGATATCACGGACATCAGGGGGGAAAAAATCCCCATGACCCGGTGGGGAAAATTTGATGCGGACCCCGTAACGCTTCAAACCCCCATGAAATGGGTATTTGCGGGCGGTGATGCCCTATATGGCCCGAAAACGGTTGCGGATGCGGTGGCATGCGGGAAAGAGGCCGCTGAAAGTATCGACCGTTACCTCAGTGGTGTGGATTTGCATGAAGGCAGGGCCAAGCAATGGACGGTGGCAAGCCCGGAAACACCGTCTGAAGCCAACGGTGATATCCCTCGTATCGTCCGGAAGCGCCGGTCGGTGCCTGAGCGGCTTGCCCCGGAAGACAGCACGGACAATTTCCGGGAGGTATGCGGGTCATACACCGGGGAGCAGGCTTTGAGCGAGACCTCCCGCTGCCTTCAATGCGCCGTGTGCGCCGAATGCTACGAGTGCGTCAAGGTTTGCGCGCCCAATGCGATTGAGCATGGCATGCAGGCCGAATACCGGGAGCTCAAGGCGGGAAGCGTTATTATCGCCACAGGGTTCGATGTCATGGATCCGAAACCGATAAAACCGTATGGATATGGCAAATACGCCAACGTATTTACCAGTCTCGAGTTTGAACGCCTGAACAATGCCACCGGCCCGACGGGCGGGGAGATTCTCATAAAAAACCGCAGCGGGGAATTTGACAGAAAGCCTGAAAGCGTGGCCCTGATTCACTGCGTAGGGAGCCGGGATGTTCGTTATCATGACTACTGCTCCCGGGTATGCTGTATGTATGCCCTTAAATACAGCCGCCTGATCCGGGAAAAAGTGGGGCCGGAAGCCGGGATATATGATTTTTATTTGGATATGCGGTGTTTTGGCAAGGGGTATGAAGAATTCTATCGCCGGTGTCAGGAAGAAGGCGTGATGTTTTACAGGAGTAAACCGGCCGAGATCGTTCGCGGAAAAAACCTTCCGGGTGAAGCCGGCAAACTCGTTATCGTCGGAGAGGACACGCTTTTAAACCGGATGTGCCGGATTCCCGTAGACATGGTGGTTTTGTGCACGGCCATGGAACCCCGGGCGGATGCCTTTGACGTAGCGCGGATGTTTGGCATCGGCCGGGGGGATGACGGATTCTTTTCCGAAACCAACAACAAGATCGCCCCTCTGGATACACAGGCCGCCGGGATTTTCCTGGCGGGGGCATGCCAGTCGCCAAAGGACATTCCCGACACTGTGGCCCAGGCTTCCGGGGCAGCCGGCCGGGCCCTCGAGTTGAGTATGCGGGGGAGCGTGGAGATCCCCTACACCATGGCATGGATCGACCCGGAAACATGCGAGGGCTGTGGAACCTGCTTCAGCCTCTGCGAATACGAAGCCATCGTATATGACCAGAGGCGGCGGGTAGCCGTGGTAAATCCGGCGGTATGCAAGGGCTGCGGCGCCTGTGTGACGGAATGCCCCAGCGGCGCCCTCCATGTCTGGCAATTCCGGGAGAATCGTATTTTTACCGAATACGATGCGATAGAAACCGGGCTGCAGGCAACCGGCACCTAATAACCCCACTTCATCAACCATGGAGAAAAGGCCGTGAATTTTTTCAATCAAATCGCATCTGCCAATTCCGCGGGCCATCCCGAAGTCCTCGTGATGGAGGATGAATCACTCCTGGCACAGGGCCTTCAAATGGTGCTCAGGGAAGAAGGGTACGGCGTGGATCTGGCTGCAACCGGAGAAGATGCTCTCGATACAATGCGCCGGAAAGGGTATGACCTTCTCGTGGCGGATCTGCAACTGCCGGACATGGATGGGATTGAGGTGATCAAGCGGTTAAAAAACGAAAACCCCGATACCGGGGTGATCGTCATTACAGGGTACCCCAGCGTGTCTTCGGCATTGGAGGCCTTCAAAACGGGGGTGTTTGATTATCTTGCCAAGCCGTTGACGGAAGATGATTTCGTTGCCGCCGTAAACAAGGCGATTCAGGAGAAAAAACCGCATTCCGGGGATCAGAAACTGCTCCGGCAAAAAGACGTGATGCGCGTTTTGCGAACCACCGGGGACCCACCGGCGGTCTCCGGTGCGGATAATGCCATTGAAAGCCTTGGCGAGGATGCCGCAAATGCCGGGTTGTCCCGTTCCCCGGCGTTTTCCGGGACAAATGGAATATCCCCGGATCAAGCGGCGCCGCAGGAATCCGGAACAACGGCGCAGGCATTCACCGACATGCCGCAGCTGCTTCACCAGGATAAAATGATATCCATGGGCCGACTGGCCGCCAGCGTTGTCCATGAAATCAACAATCCCTTGAGCGGCATCCTGAATTATATCCGGCTAATGATAAAGATCATGCGCCGAAGCGCATCCCTCACACCGGAAGAAGCGGAAAAATTCCAACGGTATCTGATCCTGGTTGAGGAGGAGGTCGATCGCTGTTCGTCTATCGTTTCAAACCTGCTGGCTTTTTCGAGAAAGTCTGAAATGCAATACAGCGGCGTCAATATCTCTGAGCTCCTGGAAAAATGCATCATGCTCAGCGCCCACAAACTCGAACTGGAACACATTACACGCAACACCCGCGTGGATAAGGATATACCCATGGCATGGGGAGACTTCAACCAAATCCAGCAATGCGTTATCAACCTGATCTTCAATGCCATCGATGCCATGGACAAGGGCGGTACCCTTACGCTGGCAGCGCGCTATGACAACGGGGCGGACATGGTGGAGATCGCAATCGGAGATGACGGTCGAGGCATTCCCGAAGAAGAGCGGCGAAATATTTTTGAACCGTTTTTTACAACTAAAACAGACGGCAGAGGGCTTGGGCTTGGCCTTTCAACGGTTCATCAAATCATTGAGCAGCATAACGGGGAAATCGATGTTGACAGCGAACCGGGAAAGGGCACAACATTTACCATCCGGCTGCCGGCGGCACAAACAGTTTGACAGAAATACACATTGATAGTCTCGACCCCAGGCTTGTCAAACTTTTCAGAACCGTAGAAGGGGCGAATAATCATTCGCCCGCCATAAGGGCGAATGATTATTCGCCCCTACAAAGAACCCGTCGTGAATCGGGAGACAAAAGCCGACTTTTTACGAGACTGTCAACATTGATGGCGTTGTAAAAAGTCCCATCTACTGCGTTGCAGCAATTTTTCATCCGCCGGGCATACGACTTGTATGCCTTCGCATATGAAAAATTACTGCGCCTTGTATATGGAACGTTTAACTTAGCCATCTGTTCCTTCTCTTGTGACTTTATGAAAATTCCCGGCTGATAACCGTTTCCGGCAATTCGACCTCCACCCGGTCCCGGCCGTTGGCCTTGGCCCGGTAGAGGGCCTTGTCGGCCCTGAATATCATGTCGTCAATGGCTTCAACCGGCCGGTACGCCGTGACCCCGATTGAAATCGTTAGACCGAATGAATCCGGAAAGCCCGGGAATTTTATGTGGTTCATGCCACTGTGAATTTTTTGGGCGCATTTTGTGGCGCCGGCAATATCGGTGTCAATCATGATAACAATGAACTCTTCGCCGCCGCACCGGGCGATGATGTCGGACTCCCGGATCCGGTTACTGATTTCATTGACCACGTGTTTTAAAACCTCGTCTCCCTTCTGATGCCCGAACGTGTCATTCACCTGCTTGAAATGGTCCAGGTCTAAAACAGCGATGGAAAACGGTATGTCGGTTCGATCGGCAATGCTTTTGGCCCGCTGCAGCTCCTGGTGCATGTGACGGCGGTTGTAGGCCTGGGTCAGGTCGTCGTGTGTGGCGAGATCCTCAATGGTCTTCAAAGCATGGTTCAGTTCATGGTTGGCTGCGGAAAGCCGGTTTCTGAGGGAGCTGATGTAGCTGCCCACCAGGGAAAACCAGAATAAAACAGTGCCGAATATGAACAGTTGAAGAATTTCAATGCGGGCATCCATTTGCTCCGGATGGTTGTGAAAAAGCAATAATACGAGCAGGGCGTAGCTGCAGAACGTGAACAGGGCGAAGCTCAAAAATTCCCGCAGGCTGAACCGGAATACACCGAATATAAACGTCATGAAATAGATCAGCAGAAACAGGGCGCGAATTTCGTCCGTGAAGTAAATAAGAACCAGAGCCCCGAGGGTCGCAGCAACCATCTGGGGGACGGTCAGGCTCGGGTCGGGGAATTGTTTATTTAAACCGGTGCGGAAAAGAATGTAGAATATAACATTGATAACAATGAGGCCGCCGTAAAGAATCGCCGTCCAACCGACTGACAGGCGGATGAGACCCAGGTAATGGCTGTAGAGTATCAGGATCAACCATAACCCATAGGCGGCAAGGGCTATAAAAAACCGCCTGATGCGCAGTGCCTGTGCGGGATCGTCTCTGGGTATAACGGTCATGGAAT
>PUOB01000023.1 GCA_003551985.1 Desulfobacteraceae bacterium
AGGAAATCCAGAAAGCGGGCAAAATCGAATCCATCGGCCTTTTGGCCGGCGGGATCGCCCACGACTTCAACAATCTCCTCACCGCCATCATCGGCAGCCTTTCGATGCTCAAGGCCATGTCCGATGAAAATGACCGGAAATTTGCCGACTCACTCGAGCGTATCGAACACGCCGCAAAGCAGGCGGTCAATCTTACCCGGCAGCTGCTCACGTTCTCGCGCGGGGGCGACCCCGTGAAAAAGCCCGCATCAATGCATGATCTGCTGCACGACAATATCGCCTTTCTGCTCTCGGGCAGCGCGGTCCGGCCGCGTTTTGATCTCCCGGAAGACCTCTGGCCCGCGGAGGTGGACACGGACCAGATCATCCAGGTTATCCACAACCTGGTCATTAACGCGGTACAGGCAATGCCCAATGGCGGCGAACTGGTCGTTTCCGGAGCCAACTTCGAGCGGGTACCATGGCTCCCCCTGCCGGAAGGGCGCTTCGTCCGCATTTCCTTTTTGGACAAGGGTCCCGGCATACCCCATGAATACCTGGACCGCGTCTTTGATCCCTATTTTTCCACCAAGGCAAAGGGATCCGGTCTTGGCCTTTCGATATGCTACTCCATCGTAAAAAAACACGGCGGGCATATTGACCTCGATTCTACGGAAGGCGCCGGAAGCGCCTTTCATATCTATCTCCCCGCGTCCAGCGGCGAAGTGACGAAAAAACAGTCGGAAAAAGCGGAACCAAAGCCCCGGCACGGCAAAATACTGGTCATGGATGACGATCCCCAGGTGCGTGATGTGGCCGAAGGCATTCTCACGCATCTTGGTTTCGAAGTGGACTGCGTTGATGACGGTGGTGCCGCGATTAATGCGTATCGTCGGGCCAGGGAGGCGGGAGCGCCCTTTTCCGCGGTAATCATGGACCTTACCATACCCGGCGGCACCGGGGGACGGGAGGCGATCCGCCATCTCATGGAATACGATCCGGATGCGGTGGTTCTGGTGTCAAGCGGCTATTCCGAAGACCCGGTGATGAGCCATTACAAGGACTACGGCTTCAGCGGCGTGCTAACGAAACCGTATACCATCGAGGCGCTGGCGAGCGTTCTCGACGAAGCCCTCCATTCAAGCTGAAGCGCTACAGTTCCAGCTGAAGCGTTACGGAAGGATCGTAATGGGGGTGCCGACCGCCACAGCCTCCCAGATAATGTCCATCTCTTGGTTGGTAACCGCGATACAACCGCTGGTCCAGTTATATTGCTGCATGATATGGGCAAGGTGGCCGTAGCCGTTTCGCTGCCCGTGAATCATGATCCGTCCGCCTGGAGGGACGCCCTTGGCCTCTGCCCGGGCAACGTCCTCCTCGTTGGGATAGGAGATGCGGATGGCCCGGTAAAAGGCGGAATTTTCCTTTTTACGATCCAGGATATAGGACCCTTCCGGGGTGCGGTTATCGCCCTGCTGCTTCTTGTGCCCTACCGGATTGTCACCGAACACCACGTGAAAGTCCCTGATGACCTCCCCGGCGTTCATCAAATACAATCTGGATTCGGACTTTTTGACCAGGACGAAATCCGCCTTTTCAGCGGCAACCCCATGGGTTGCAAAAAAAAGCCAGGCGGTAAAAACCAGCAGCCCTGAAAGCCCTCTAAAACAGGACAGCCCCCTGAAAACGGACATCACTTGAATTCCTTGTTTTTGATGGCCCTTATTTCGCCGTTTTCCGCAAGAAGCTTGAACACCTTGTAGCTCCGGTCGCCCACGAATACGGATTTGCCCACGCCGCCCGCCGCCACCGGGCTCTTGTAGCTCAGCGTAATAACCCAGAACAGACCGTCATCGGTGAGTTCCGCCTCTTCAAACAGGATCTTCCCCAGGTCCTGGTCCGGATAGAGTTTTTTCAGGTGCTCGATGGCCTTGCTGGAGGCTTCATTGACATCAATCATTTCAGTATCTCCGGAAATAGGGTTACCCGCTGTTTATACATAGATTATATACCCCAAAACGGGGCGCCGATCAAAGAAAAAAAGACCTCCCGACCCGGGAATTAAGCCGTTACAGCAGTCAAAAACAGGCATATTGACGAGCCATCTGCACGTTGACACCGCAATCGGACTATGCGATACTGTCAAAACACCCAAGCCTCTATTCTTCCGTGAGGAACATCATGTCCAAAAAAATACGGTCCGCTCTGACCTCAAATCATGCCATCACGGTTTTATACCACGCCATTCGATGCTATTCAGCCACTTACCGGCTAACCGTTGAAAACGAGGCGGCTTGGATGAAGCGGGTTGAGGCCGGCAAGGCTGTGGTGATATGCGTCTGGCACCAGCAATTTTTCCCGGCGATCCGGCATTTCAAAAATTACAGTCCCTACAGGCCGCCGCTCATGATCTCAAGGAGCAGGGACGGCGAGGTGATTGCCGGGGTTGCCATTCGCACGGGATGGGACATTGTTCGCGGTTCTTCTTCCCGCGGGGGGCGTGATGCCCTGGTCGAGATGGCGGCAAAGCTGCGGGAAAGAAAGATCGCCGGGCACATCGCTGACGGCCCCCGGGGGCCGGCAGGCAAAATCAAGGCGGGTGTCATCCGGTTGGCTCAGCAGGGGAACGCCGCAATCGTTCCCATGTATGCCGCCGCGGACAGGGCATGGTATTTCAACAGCTGGGACCGTTTCATGATCCCCAAGCCATTTGCCCGGGTAACACTCCGGTTCGGCGAAGTTTTTCAAGTCCCGGAAACCACCACTGACCCGGAATTCGAGGCCCTGCGCCGCAAACTCGAAGGGATCATGGCCAGGGGGCTCATTTCGCCGTGACGTACAAAGCACAAAAAAAGGGCCGGACATATGCCTGGCCCTTTATTTTTGGATGGTGGAGCTGAGGGGGATCGAACCCCTGACCTCATGACTGCCAGTCATGCGCTCTCCCGGCTGAGCTACAGCCCCGAAATAAAAACCAACCATAGAAAATCCAGACGGGTTTTGTCAAGAAAGATTTTTACCATTCCGGATTGGCCGCAGCCCGTGGAATAATTGCGCAGCGGCAGGCACATAAAGGATTGACAAACTATACGGCAACAATTATGAATAATATCCGTATATACAGAAATTCAAAGAGCATCAACAGGTATTATCTTATATAGAAGGGTTATCAAACATGCTTGACGCAATGCGCAGAAGTGCCCGGTCGCTCGGGATGAAATTCGTTTTGATGATGATCGTTTTGACTTTTGTATTCATGGGGGCCGGCTCCTTTATTACCCGGAGCCCGGATGAGGTGGCTACGGTAAACGGCGAACCCGTTACCGTTGAGGAATTCCGGGAGGCCCACGCGAATATGCGGGAAAATCTCCGGCGGCAGTATGGCGGGGAAATAGACGATGAAATGCTCAGACAGATGAATCTGGAGCAGCAGGCGCTCAATTCACTGATTGATGAAAAACTGCTGATGCAGGTGGCCGACAAAAAATCCTTCAGGGCAACGGATGACGCCGTCGCCGATGCCATCGCCCGCATACCCGCATTCCAGACCAACGGCCGTTTCGACCCGCAGCGATACCAGCGCGTCTTGAGCCAAAGCCGGATAACGCCGCAGCAATTCGAGGAAATGCAGAAAGAATCGATTCTTTCGCAGCAGATAGAAAACTTCATCGCCGGCACCGTTACAGTCTCCGAAACCGAGGCGCGTGCCTGGTTTGAATGGGAAAACACCACAGTCGACATTGACTATGTCGTGTTTTCCCCGGATGACATACAGGCTGTTGACGCATCGGATGACGAGATCAAGGCGTATTACGAGGAAAACCAGGACCGGTACAGGGCTCCGGCCAGGGTCAAGGCCCGTTACATCAGTTTCTATCCCGAAAACTTTATCGGTGAAGCGGAAGTATCCGATGAAGAGATCCAGGCCTATTATGCCCGCCATGAAAGTGACTACAAAACACCTGAAAAGGCGACCGCAAGCCATATACTGATCAGAACGCCGGATGGTGCGGATACACAAACCATAGACGAAAAAGAGGAAAAGGCCTGGGAAATATACGACAAAACGATTGCCGGCGAGGATTTTGCCGAACTGGCCCGCACGCATTCGGACTGCCCCAGCGGTCAACTTGGCGGCAGCCTCGGGTCTTTTTCAAAAGGCGATATGGTACCGGCCTTTTCGGAAAAGGCGTTTTCGCTTCAACCCGGAGAAATTGGCGAGCCCGTGCGCACCCGCTTCGGATGGCACGTTATTTGGCTTGAAGACTATCAGCCCGAGTCCGTTGAACCGCTGGAAGCTGTGGCGGATGACATAAGATACGAACTGGCCCGGGAAAAATCCGTCGACGTTGCTTATCGACAGGCCATGGAAATGTATGACATCTCCTTTGACGCCGATGACCTTGTGGAAAATGCCGAAAGATTCGGCTATGACGCTGAAGCCACCGATTTTTTCACGCGCGGGGAGGGGCCTGAAAATATCGGGAATGCGCAATCCTTTGCCAATGCCGCGTTCGAACTGCCGCTTGAAGAGGTAAGCGATATCCTGGAGATAGACGGCGGCCATTACATTCTTGCACCGATTGATCGGGAGGAAGCGCACGTACCGGAGCTTTCCGCGATAAAAGAAGACGTAAAAGCGGACTTGAAAGCCGAAAAAAAGATTGACGCGGCAGGAAACGCCGCTGCCGCCTTTCTTGAAAAAACGCTTGAAACCGGCTCTTTAATTGAAGCAGCACAGACAGAAGAACGTATTGTCGCCTCAACCGGCTTGTTTGCCAGAAATGATCCGGTCCCAGGCCTTGGCCGGGTCAATGAATTGAAACAAGCCGCCTTTGGAATCGGTGAAATAAACCAGGCCCACGATTCGGTGATCAATGTTTCCGACCGTTTCTTCGTGATGCACCTTGCAGCAAGGGTAGTGCCGGATGAATCGGCTTTCGCCGAAAACAAAGATCAGGTCATGAACCAGCTGGCTGCCAGAAAACAGCAGGAAACGGTGGCAAGATGGATGGCAAGCCTGCGTGAAAAAAGTGATATTAAAATATCGGAGCGTTTTTCGCGGCATTTCAATTAATAACCCGGGAGAAGAAAGAATGGGACGCTTCAAGGCCGGTATTAGTGCAGAGGCCAGCGACAAAAACCCCGACAAGTTCCTTATGAAGCGCTGCCCGCATTGTTTTGTCAGCCTCGAACTTGATGTCAGCCGTTGCTATTCCTGCAAATCCAGGGTCGGCCATGTGGATAAACACGGAAAAGCCCGGAAAAAAATCAACTGGTATTCATATGCCGTCTGCATTGTTGCCTGGGGCGCTCTTATTTTGTATGTCAGGTGGGCCTTTTTTTAAAAAACGACACCCTTTTTCCATTTCCTATCGCGCAATCATTGCCCGCATCATGTCGCCCGCGTTTTCCGCGTGGTCCGCTACCGAGCCGATAATTTCGGCAAGCCGGACCATGTGCAAAACCGTTACAGGATCGTTTTCGACCTCGAAAATTTTTCGCAAAAGGGCATGCTCCCGCTGATCCGCCTCGTGTTCCATCTGCCGGATATTGGCGATGATCGCCTTGACTTTTTCGCGCTGCTTTTCAGAAAAGCTTCTCAAATAATTCCTGGCTTCACCGACCATCCGGCTAAGCTCCTCCGTGGGCTCCACTACCGCGTCCACAAGGAGGAAAAGATCACGTTCAAGCGCCTCCGGTATATTGTTGTGCGGCCTGTAGGACAGCCAGTTCAAGGATTCCTGAACCGCGTCGAGCACGCTGTCCTGCTCCCGCAGGTACCGGAACAGCTGGAATTTTTCCACGGGAAGCAACACGTTTTTGGGCATATGCCCGCGAATACTCCGCTTTATGTCATCGGCGGCGTGCTCGAGCGTGATCACCTGCTGCCGGTGCTCCTCAAAAACCTCGCACCTTGAAGACGCGTAGCATTCTATGGCCTGCTGGAAAGCCCATGCGCATTCTTTGACTTTTTCAGCATGCTCCTGAAGTTCGTCAAAAGGGGAACGGGTGAACATCGAAAAAAAAGGAATACGCATACAGCCTCCTGGTTTTCTTCATTTCCACATCAAAAGAGAAAATGATTACACAAAAAATTCAATCGTTTTGAAAAGAATCATGGATGTCAGTGCCGCTGCCGGAACAGTCAGTATCCAGTATATCATAATTTTAAAAACAATGGCGAAATTAACGGCTTCTACACCGCGGGCAAGACCGACCCCCATCACCCCGCCCACGGCGGCATGCGTGGTCGATACCGGCAATCCGAGCTTGGACGCCATGAGAACCGTTGTCGCAGCGGCAAAATCAACCGAATAGCCGCGTGTATTGGTCAAGTGGGTAATACGTGACCCCACGGTCCGAATTACCCTGGCCCCGCCCATGGCAATACCGACGGAAATGCCCGCCCCGCCGAAAAGCAGCAGGTAAAACGGCACGGGAAGCTCGGCACCAACCGCTCCCGTGCGGGTCAGGAAATAAATCAGGGCCAGAGGGCCGATGGCGTTTGCCACATCATTGGCGCCCAAAGCCAGCGCCACGTAGCAGGATGTCCCGACCTGTATGGTACGGAATATCAACTCCGGCTCCTTTTGTTCGCCCCTTCTCGCAAAGAGGCGCGCCAGTAAATTTCGCCCGCCGAAACCGCCCGCAATACCAATAACGCCGGCTACCAGCATGGCGGTTATATCTCCCACGGCCATGGCAGTTCCAAGAGGCGTTTTAAACAGAAACGACATGACCACCACGAATATGGCAACCCCGATAAACAGGGGAGACAGCTTGAGAGCAGCGCTGAATGAATCGTTTTGCGTGAGTACGAACCGAACGATAATCTTAAACATGATAAAACCGATTGTCATACTGAAAACCGGCGAGATAACCCAGCTGCCGACAACGGCTCCCATTACCTCCCAATTGATCACTCCGAAGCCGCCCGTGACGATCCCGAATCCGATCATTGCCCCCACAACGGAATGGGTGGTGGAAACCGGCAGCGACTTCCACGTGGCGAAAGAGACCCACAAGGAGGCCGCCATCAGGGCGGAAAAGGCCCCCATCAGGGCAATCTGAGGATCATCCAGAACCTCGGGAGAGATAATGCCGCCCCGAATCGTCTCTGTTACATGGCCGCCGATAAAAATGGCGCCGACAATGACCAGTATGCCCGCTATGAATATGGCCTGCCGTTGCGTAATGGCCTTGGCCCCGACTGCCGAGGCCATGGAATTGGCGACGTCGTTTGCACCAATGTTCCAGGCCATGTGAAAGCCAAGAATAAACCCCAATCCCAGTATGACATATTCCATCGGCATAAGCATTACCCATGGTACCTGATCCAATGGTACCTGATAAGGAGAAACCTCAAAAAGCGGCTGAAGATTGCCTTGAAGATTGCCTTGCAGCGCCGCAGCCTTTTTCCGGCAACCCGTCTCATTTTGAAATGCTCAATAACACAGTGGCTGTATTCCCGCAAGCAATAATATAGTTCGCCTTGACTCGGAACAGTGGAGGTATTAAATTTACTTTCTATTATCCGGTATGGACCTTGCTGCCCGGATGCAACCAAGCTACCCGGCTGTGCAGCGGGGTTGCTTAAAATATTAACAACGCATTGAAATGGCATCAACATGATAAACTCGATAAAACGTTTGAGCTGTATTCTTTTCACCGTCGCCCTGCTTTTCCCGGTCCCCCTCCTTTCAGCGGAAAAAGCCCACGCCGCCGGTATTCTGCCGGCGGTTGCCAGCGATTCCGGAAAGGAGCGGCCGGACGTGCAATGGCCGCACGACGGCTCGGATCTGGACCCATCACCGGAAATTCTATTCGGCACCCTTGACAATGGCCTTCGCTACGTACTCAAGGAAAATGAACATCCCGAAGACCGGGTTTCCATGCACCTCAATGTTCATGTCGGGTCATTTCACGAAGATGACGACGAGCGCGGCATCGCTCACTACCTGGAACACATGCTGTTTCTGGGAACCGAAAATTTCGACCCGGGTGAGCTGGTTAAATATTTCCAGAGAATCGGCATGAAATTCGGGCCGGATGTCAACGCGCAAACGGGCTTTTACAATACCATATACCATATCGACCTTCCCGAGGGAGACCGGGACCACCTTTCCGAGGGGCTGCTTGTACTGAGCGATTATGCGGCGGGAGGGCTCATACCCGAAGAACAGGTCGACAGCGAAAGGTCCGTCATCCTGGCGGAAAAAAGAACCCGGGATTCGCCCGCATACCGCACATTCAAGGAAACCCTGAAATTTGAGGCGCCGGGCACGCGCATTACCGAACGGCTTCCCATCGGCACCCGGGAGGTTATAGAAGGGGCGGACCGGGATCTCATAAAAAATTTTTACGATACATGGTACCGGCCTGAAAACCTGGTTGTCGTCATGGTCGGCGACTTTGATGCCGAAACCGCTGAAACATTGATAGAAGAACGGTTCGCGGGTATCACGGCGCAGACGGATGAAAAGCCCCGGCCGGATTTCGGTGATTTTGCGCACGAGGGGGTCAGGCCCTTTTACCACCATGAACCGGAAAGCGGCAGTACGCGGGTGTCAATCGGGGTCGTCAAAAGAAAAGACCAGCCCGAAGACAGCTTCGAATACCGGAAAAACCGGGTGCTGGCGCAGATGGCCAACCAGGCGGTCAACCACCGCATCAACAACATTCTGAATGCCCCGGATGCCCCTTTTACAAGCGCCAGAAGCGGGTCGGGATATTATTTCAAACATGTCCGGGCGGCTGAAATACGCGCGACATGCGAGCCGGAAAAATGGGACCAAACCCTCGGCGTGCTTGAAAAAACCCTGAGAAAGGCCCTGGCGCACGGCTTTACAGAGGCGGAAACAACCCGTGTTAAAAGAGAGTTTACGGCAAAACTGGAGCGGGATGCAAGGGCTGCGCCCACGCGGGAAAGCAAACGCATCGCCCGCCAGTTTCTAAGTGAACTGAACACCGACCGCGTGCTGCTCCTGGCAGAGGAGAAGCGTGACCTTTTCAAGCCGGTAATAGACGGCGTAACCCCTGAAAAACTGAACGACGCCTTCAGGGATGCCTGGGCCTCGGACCACAGGCTTTTGCAGGTTACCGGAAACGCGGAAATCGCAGAGGGGAATCCGTCGCCGGAAGATCAAATATTGTCCGTCTATAAAGAAAGCCAAACCATCGACGTGGAAAAACCCCCGGAAGATGACCACGTATCCTTTCCCTACCTGGACGAACCGGATAAACCGGGCAACATAAAAGAAAAAGAACACATCGAGGACCAGGATATAACCCGCGTTGTTTTTGAAAACGGCACAACCCTTTTTGTCAAACAAACCGATTTCAAGGCGGACGAGGTGCTGGCATCGCTGCGCTTCGGGGAAGGCAGGCGTGCCGAGCCGGCGGACCAGGAAGGGCTTTCGCGGATATCTCAGCGGACCGTCAACCTGGGAGGACTCGGGACCCTGGACCGGGAGGCGCTTCGCAGCGCCCTTGCCGGCACCAGCACCAGCGTATCGTTTTCCGTGGCAAGCGACGCATTTTTGTTTTCCGGGACATCGGTCACGGACGAGACCCAACTGCTGTTTGAGCTCCTTTATGCCCACCTGAAAGACCCCGGCTACCGTGAATCCGCCCGCGAAAGGGCCATCCGGCAGTTCGAGCGGGAGTACGCGTCGCTGGCCTATTCCATCGAGGGGGGCTTCCAGCTCAAGGGGAGGCGTTTCCTGGCGGACGGCGACACCCGCTTCGGACTGCCGGATTTTGACGCGCTTGTCGGAAACGAATTAACGGCTATTGAAGCCTGGATCGAGGAAGCCAAACAATCTCATCCCTTGGAAATCGCCGTAGTGGGGGATATCGATTCCGAAACGGTAATCGAACTGGCCGCGCGCTTTTTCGGTAATTTCCCGGACAAAAAGGACGTGGGGCCGGAATCCCGGCCGGAAAGCGCCATGGAGAAAAAAGACCGCTTTCCCGTTTTCCCGGAAAACGGACGGCTGGCGCACGAAGTGCCCACCCGGATGGAAAGGGCGCTCCTGGTCGTGGCCTATCCCGCAACCGACCGGTATGATATTGAAAAAACGAGGCGGCTGTCCATACTTTCGGAGATTTTTTCAGACCGTATACGCATCAGAATCCGCGACGATTTAGGGGCCTCATACAGCCAGGGGGCGTTCAGCAGTTTGAGCCGCACCTATAAAGGATACGGCTATTTAGCCGCCCAGGCGTCCCTCGATCCGGCCGACACTGAAAAGATAAAACGTGAAATCAAAAAGATTGCAGACGATCTACGCGAAAACGGGATTACTGAAGACGAGCTTGAACGGGCCGTCAAACCAGTCCTTGCCGGCATAACCAACCAGGTGAAGACCAACCGGTACTGGTTGAACACGGTTTTAAAGGGCGCCTCGCGGCATCCGCCCCAGATTGACTGGAGCCGGACGATATTCATTGACCATG
>PUOB01000002.1 GCA_003551985.1 Desulfobacteraceae bacterium
ATGTCCGGCTACACAGCCAGCATCATCGCAAACCACGGGGTGGTGCAGGACGACGGCGAGCATTTCATCCAGAAGCCGTTTTCGATGAAAAAATTATCGGTTAAAGTGCGCGAGGCATTGAAAGGCGGCAAAAGGTCATAATCCAATGATAAGAATACCGACACATAGAGCACCGACTCATCCCGGAGAAATGTTACTGGAGGAATTTTTAAAGCCGATGGGGATATCTCAGCGAGATCTGGCCAATACCATCAATGTGCCATATCAAAGGGTAAATGAAATTATCAATGGCAGGCGCGGCATTAGCCCTAAAACAGCTTTGCGACTTGCAAAGGCTTTTGGGGTTTCGGCAGATTTCTGGATGAATATTCAGCTGAGGTGGGATCTTTATTTTGCCAGACAATCGGAATCAGATGATATAGATAAGATTACGCCTCTGACATCGAACCATCGATGAACATATTTTGAGTCACTACGATCTTTTTTCCGATTATCATCACCAGGCTGATCGAGAGGAAGCACGTAGCCAAAAGAAGGAGTGTGTCATGTCATCTGTTCTTAAGTATTATGAGGGAATCGAATCGGTTGCCGTAATCGGCAACTATCTGCCCCGCCAGTGCGGTATCGCGACCTTCACCACCGATCTGGTTGAAGGCTTATCAGCGGAAGCCCCCGATATTAACTGCTGGGCGGTTGCCATGAATGACAAACCTGAGGGCTATCCATATCCAGAAAAAGTGCGCTTTGAAATCAACCAGAACAAATTGAGCGACTACAGCATGGCGTCTCAATTTCTCAATATCAGTCAGCCGGATATTGTCTGCGTGCAACATGAATACGGTCTTTTCGGCGGTCCGGCCGGCAGCCATCTGCTGAAACTATTGGGAGATCTGCGCATGCCGGTGGTGACGACATTACACACGGTCTTGAAGGACCCCGCGCCGGAATATCGTGACGTCATGTGCAAACTATCCGATCTGTCTGACAAACTGGTCGTGATGAGCCATAAGGCCTTTGACTTCCTAAAAGATATCTATGCCGTGCCCGAGGATAAAATTGTCTTTATCCACCACGGCATTCCGGATATGCCGTTTATTGATTCAAGTTTCTACAAAGACAAGTTCGGTGTTGAAGGCAAAAAGGTACTGCTTACATTCGGCTTGCTTTCCCCAAATAAGGGCATCGAAAATGTGCTGCAAGCGCTTCCGGCGGTCATAAAAAAACACCCTGATGTGGTCTATATTATCCTGGGCGCAACACATCCGCATAATCTAAAGTTGCATGGGGAGGCATATCGTATCATGCTGCAGCAGCTCGTGCGTAAACTCGTTATCGGCGAGCATGTCATTTTCCAAAATCGTTTTGTGACGGCAAGAGAGTTGTGTGAGTTTTTCGGCATCGCCGATATCTACGTAACCCCTTATCTTGCAGAAGCCCAGATTGTTTCCGGGACCCTTGCCTATGCCCTGGGCACAGGCAGAGCTGTCATTTCGACACCGTACTGGTATGCCACCGAGATGCTTGCCGAAGGCCGAGGCCGAATTGTACCCTTCCGCAATCCGGATGCCATAGCGGAACAAATTATCGGACTTTTGGACAACGATGTCGAACGGCACGCCATGCGCAAAAAAGCCTATACATTCAGTCGTGAAGCGATTTGGAAGGAGGTATCTCGAAAATACCTCCGGGTTTTCAGTGAAGTGCAGCAAAACCGCACCCGGAACCCCCGTCCCCGGCATTCCTATGTTGAAAACATCAAGGCCATCACGAATTTCGAGCTCCCGGAGATCAAGCTCGATCACCTGAAAGCCTTAACCGATGATACCGGCATCTTGCAACATGCCAACTATACCATTCCCAATCGCACCCATGGCTACTGCACCGATGATAATGCCAGAGCGCTGCTGATTGCCACCATGGGTCAAAAATACCTGCCAACAAACGGCTTGGGACTTGATTCTCTCAGCGGTCATTATCTCGGGTTTCTTCTGTATGCCTATAATGAACAAAATGGGCGCTTTCGCAATTTCATGACTTATTCGCGGCAGTGGATGGAGGAGATCGGGTCCGAGGATGCGCATGGCAGAGCGCTCTGGTGCCTTGGTAAAGCATTGGATTTTCTTGACGATCCCGGGCATCTCGCAATGAGCACAACCCTTTTCAAAAAGGCACTGAGAGCTGTCGAAAATTTTCATTCGCCCCGCGCCATCGCTTATTCCCTGGTGGGAATGCATACCTACCTGGATAAATTTTCCGGCGACAGTGATGTGCGCAGGATCCGGGAAGTTCTTGCCGACAGGCTTTTCAATCAGTTTAAAAACAATGCAACAGATGATTGGCCCTGGCTTGAGAACGCTCTAAACTATGCTAACGGCAAACTGCCCCATGCCCTGCTGCTGTCCGGCCACCAGATTCAACGCAACGACATGATCGATATGGGACTCAACTCCCTCAAGTGGCTGCTTGCCATCCAAACCGAAGACAATCACTTTGTGCCCATCGGCAGCAGCGGTTGGTATGAAAAAGGCGGGCCCAGAGCACGTTTCGACCAGCAGCCCCTCGAAGCCAAAGCCATGGTTGAAGCCTGTATCGAAGCTTTTAATATTACCCGGAACCATATATGGTTTGAGAATGCAGTCATGTGCTTTAATTGGTTTCTCGGACACAATGACCTGAATACGCCGCTCTATGATCCCAAGACCGGCGGCTGTCGAGATGGGTTGATGGCAAACGGCATCAACCAGAATCAAGGCGCCGAATCGTCCCTTGCCTGGCTGCTTTCGCTGATGACATTGCAAAAGAGTTATGCCGACGAGATTTAAACCAGCCGTCGTCACAGAAAACCGATTAACAAAAGGATCAGTCATGCACATTGCCATGCTCTCGCCCATTGCCTGGCGCACACCGCCACGTCACTACGGCCCCTGGGAGAGCGTGGCCTCCCTTTTGACCGAGGGGTTGGTATCGCGCGGTCATGATGTTACCTTGTTTGCAACCGCGGATTCGCAAACCAGCGGCACGCTGCATGCCGTTTGCCCGCGGGGCTATGAAGAAGACCGCTCACTCATACCAAAAGTCTGGGAGTGCCTGCACATCTCAGAACTCTTTGAGCATGCCGATGCATACGACATGATCCACAACCAGTTTGATTTCCTGCCTCTGACTTACACTGGCCTGACCACCACTCCGGTAGTTACCACCATCCACGGCTTTTCATCGCCCGGAATTCTGCCGGTTTACAAGAAATACAACGGCAAAGCGTTCTATGTTTCCATCAGCGATGCCGACCGCGCGCCGGATCTTGATTATATCAGAACCATCCATCACGGCATCGACATAAGTCAGTTTGATTTTTGGCCCGAACCGGACGATTACCTGCTTTTTTTCGGGCGCATTCACCAGGACAAAGGGACCCGCGAAGCCCTGAACATCGCCAGGGCCTGCAATAAAAAGCTGATATTGGCTGGTATTATCCAGGACCGGACTTACTATGACCAATATGTCGCCTCTCACATAGACAACGACAAGGTGGTTTATATCGGCAGCGCCGGACCCGCTGAGCGCAACCGGTTGCTCGGCAAGGCCTGCGCGCTATTGCACCCAATACACTTTGATGAGCCCTTCGGTCTGTCCGTTATCGAATCCATGGCCTGTGGCACCCCGGTAATCGCCTTCAGCAAAGGCGCCATGCCTGAGCTTATCGAAAACGGCAAGAGTGGTTTTCTTGTCAACAACGTGGACGAGGCCATTGAGACTGTTGCACGTATCAAAGAGATTGACCGCGCATACTGTCGTCGCCATGTTGAACGGCATTTCACAGCCGACCGCATGATCAATGAATACATACAAGTCTATGAAATGATTCTTGACTCTGAAAGATTGTAGAATGGCCTCGAAAAATCTGAAACAGATAGCCGGTACCGGTGGCCTAAGATTTTAAAGCGATTTTACAGGATAGACCACTATGAAAACTCATACTCCAATAATAACACGTTATAAAAAAAACCCCATACTGACAAGAAGGGATGTGCCGTATCCAGTAGCTACAGTTCACAATGCGGGCATCGTCAAACACAACGATCGTTACGTTATGCTTTTCAGGTCGCATCTGCTAAACGGGCGCTCCATCATCGGCAGGGCCGACAGCGAGGATGGTTTTTCATTTACGGTTCATCCCAAACCCTTTCTTATACCATCAACGGACAATGTTTTTGCCGAATATGAAGCGTTCGGAGTCGAAGACATGAGGATTTCCCTGGTAGAAAACGAGTACCTGCTAACCTATAGCGCTTATTCCCGTCACGGCGTGCGCATTGCCCTAGCGCGCACCAGGGATTTTGAAAAAGTGGAACGTATTGCGCTGATCACCCAGGCCGATCTCCGCAACGTGGTCATTTTTCCTGAAAAGTTTGGCGATCGGTATGTGCGTTTGGACCGGCCGCATTCGGAAATTTCGCCCTGGTCGATCTGGATTTCCTATTCTCCCGACCTGGTTCACTGGGGCGATTCCCGGGTGATTATGAAGCCGGTTGCCTATCACTGGGATGAAATGAAAATCGGGCCCGGCGCACCGCCCTTCAAAACCGACAAGGGCTGGCTTCATATTTACCATGGCGTCTTTAAGACCATGGCCGGAACGGTGTATCGCCTTGGCGCGGCCCTGCATGACCTTAAGGATCCGGCCAACATCATCGGCGTTTCCGATCAGTGGATATTGCAGCCTGAGGATCCTTGGGAGGTAAGTGGCTATGTGCCCAATGTTGTCTTTACCTGCGGCGCTGTTCCGGAAGACGACGGTACGGTAAAAATATACTGGGGCGGCGCGGATACGGTCATGTGCGCCGGTACGGCCGTGATCGATGATCTGGTATCGGTTTGCCTCTCGGTTTCCCGGCCTTCGCTGTAGATGAGCATTGCCGGATGATCGCAGACCGGAGAATCAACTTCGAGGATAGGCTGGAATTGAAGATCTATCATGATGAACAGACTTACGATGCAGTGTATTAAATAGTGCCCGAACGAAAACCAGGATTTTTCGTCAAGGTCAAGGACGGCGATAATTTTAACCGCAGGAATACGCGATGTATTTTGAGGATTAAAATTTGAGCCGGACGCAGAGATTGGCGAAAAAGACGGTTTTCGTTCAGGCACTAAATATCAATCGAAACCAGGACACAATGATATGCAACCTAAAAAGCGTCAAAAGCTGAAAGTTAAAAGAAAAGCGAATAAGATCGTAGGGGATACTTCACGGGTGATCACACGGCTTCATTTTCCAGATGAGATGTATCGTATCCCTAAAATAATACAGCGGATAATGAGCTTGCCAGACACGGCGGCCGAAAATCTAATCGCGCAAATAATGATTGACTTTTCAGGACGGCACGAAGACATCGGGCACGTTTTTGAGCGGCACCTGAATGCGGTGAAGGATTATCTTCCACGGGATACAATGCTCAGCGATGTTCAAAGGGCCCTCATCGGAGCTTACTTTACAAAGGAGTACGCCATTGAATCGGCCGCCCTTTTTAACCCTTCCATCGTTCCCCATCCTGATCAGAGCCATCTGAAAAAAGGCAGCTTGCGCTTTGTCATGAGCCTGCGGGCAACGGGTGAAGGCCATGTTTCGTCAATTGTATTTCGCAGCGGCGTCCTTGACTGGCACAATACGTTTCTTTTCGACCCGATCAGTGATTTTGTGGAAACGCCGGATCTCCAATTAGACGCTGTTTACAAGCGCAATCCTTTCCAGCTCAAGTTGAACGAGATGGGGGCCGGCGATGAGATAACCGCCCATATTCTTAACCAGTTGCCGGAAGATTTTACTTATAATGAATTAATAGAAAAAATTGGAATACTTCGCGCAAAACCGCAATTTTCTGAAGCGCACCAAAACAGAACCTTCAAGACCATGTGCTGGCTTGCGGATTCCAATTACGAGGTAAGTTTCCACTCCGATCACCGTATATCCGAACGGGTGATCTTTCCCGTTTCGAAAAACGAAAGCAGGGGCATTGAAGATGCCCGTTTCGTTCAATTTTTCAATGACAACGGTGAGGTCGTCTATTATGCGCCCTATACCGCCTACAACGGCGTTACGATTTTACCGCAATTGATTGAAACAAAGGATTTTATCAAATTCAACATTTTAACGCTCAACGGTAAAGCCGTACAAAACAAAGGCATGGCGCTTTTCCCCCGGAAAATTGGCGGTCGCTATGCCATGCTCTCGCGCCAGGACGGTGAAAACAATCATATCATGTTCTCAGATAATATCCATTTCTGGCAGAAGTCCCACATCATCCAGGAGCCTGAATATCCTTGGGAATTCGTGCAGATCGGCAACTGTGGGTCACCCCTTGAAACCAATGACGGCTGGATCGTGCTCACCCACGGTGTCGGGCCCATGCGTCAATATTGCATCGGCGCCATACTGCTTGATCTTGAAAATCCAACAAAAATCATCGCCCGCCTGGATGAGCCGTTGCTTGCCCCGCATGAGAAAGAGCGCGAAGGATATGTCCCCAATGTTGTTTATTCCTGCGGTTCGATAATTCATAATAACGAGTTGGTCATTCCCTACGCAATGTCCGATATCAATTCCGGTATAGCAACTGTTGAAGTCAGAGAATTGATTAACTGTATGCATGCAGTAGCTTAATGATCTTAAGGTTACCATTTAAATAAGCCCAATTGATCAATATCAGGATCTGTATCCAATTAGTTGTTATGTTAATGCTGTGTCCAGCCGACGCGAACAAACCGCGCGCCTGACATAGGGGGATACCGTCCGTAATACTCTCAATTAACAATGCCCATGAGCTATATCCTTAGTCAAGTGCATACATAGATTCCGGCATTATGGGCAAATATACTGAAAAAGTGCTGCCTTTGCCGGGTTCGCTGTCTACCCGGATCATGCCGTTGTGGGTTTCCACAATATTTTTGACGATGGACAACCCTAAACCGGTGCCGCTGATAGACCGCGTCTGTGCGGTTTTTACCCGGTAAAACTTCTGAAAAATAAGCTCCAGTTCTTCAGGCGCGATGCCATATCCCGTGTCTGATACCGCAAAGGACGCAAAGCCTTCTTTAACAGCTGCCGAAACACGGACGGCACCGCCCTCCGGCGTATAGCGAATGGCATTGGCGATCAGGTTCGTCATCACCTCCTGAAGGTTGGTCTGGTTGCCTATTGCCATGACCGGGGATGCTGCCGGTTCCACCGCCAGGTCAATGGATTTTGAAGCGGCCTTTTCCCGGTGGCGGTCTGCCTGCTCTGCCATCAACTCCCTGAGGTCCACGGACTCTTTTTCCTGGTGGATCAACCCCGACTCTATCTTGGCAAGATCGAGCAGTTCCGAGGAAAGAGACACCACGGACTTGACCCTATCTGAAACCCGGCCGAGAATTTCAGACTGCTTTTCGGTCATATCACCGGCCAGGCCGCTTGTTATGTTGTCGATCATCATCAGTACGGAATTGAGCGGCCCCTTGATTTCATGGGCAACCATGGAAACAAAATCCGATTTGATCTGATCGAGCTTTTTCAAGGTGGTAATGTCGTTTAACACGGTCACCGTTCCCAGATAGCGCCCCAGGCGATCCCGAAAGGGAATGCATGTCGCCCCGAGAATTTTGTCATCCTTTTGGGTTTCCCCCGCAATCAGGACTTCCTCGGTGATCTGGGCAAAGCTGTCGTTGGGCAGGGCCAGCGCCTGGTCGATCATTTCCAGCAACACCGGTTCGTCCACGATCTCATTCACCTTGCAGCCCTGAGCGGTTATCCGGGTCGATCGGAGCATCTTCAGAAAAGCCGGGTTGGCCAGGGCCACGGTTTTCTGGTTGTCCGTGGTCATCACCCCGTCGGCCAGCAGGTTGATCAGGGAGCGCATGCGCGATTTTTCCGTTGCAATATCCTGGAGGGTACGGATAAATTCAATCGCCTTGCCGACCACCAACCGTAACCCCTGGGGGGAAAACGGTTTGGGGAGAAAATCAAAGGCCCCTTTTTTCATCGCTTCAATAGAGTGCTCTATGGTGGCATATCCGGTAATCACAATGACGACCGTATCCGGATGCAGTGATTTGACCTGGGCCAGCACATCAAAACCGGAAAGGCCGGACATCATCAGGTCCAGCAGGATGATGTCATAATGCGCTTCATGGATGCGGCGCAGGCCGTCATCCCCGTTGGCGGCGCAGGCCACATCAAACCCTTCCTGGGTGAGCATCTTTTTACAGGAGTCACGGATTCTCTGCTCATCGTCAATGACAAGCACCCGGGGTTGAAAAAAAATATGCTCTACACGGTTTCGTATGGAATCTTCCGGTGTTTGTGAAGGCACCTGCGGACCATCCACCGTTTTCTGCTTATCCGTTGTCATGTCTGCCCCTGGTCTTTTTCTGGAATATATTGCGGCAATTTTACAATAAAAGTTGTCCCCTCCGGCCCTGTATGGGAGACATAAATCTGGCCTTCGTGCTCCTCGACAATGCCGTATGCGATGCTCAACCCGAGCCCCGTGTTTTTGTCCCGCGATTTGCTCGAAAAAAACGGATCAAAAATTTTTGACAGATGGTCATCGGGAATACCGCACCCCGTATCGGAAACCGCCAAATAGACTTCCTTGGCGGCTTTGTCCAGGTATGTCCGCACGGTCAGGGTCCCCTTTCCGTCCATGGCGTCGGCCGCATTCATCACCAGGTTAATGATCACCTGGCTCAGCTTGTTGCTGTCCACGTTGATGCGCATCATCTCGTCTGAAAGCTGTTTTTCAATATGTATATTGCGGAAGACCTTCTGGTCTCTTGCTAACCGGAAGCTTTGTTCCACCAACTGATTGACGTCAATGATGTTTCTTTGAAAATCTGTGCTGCGGCTGTAAGCCAGCAGGCTTTTGACGATTTCCTTGCAGCGGTTGACATCCTCGATGACAAATTCGATATCCTGCCGCTGCGGACTGCCTGGATCAAGCTGTTCCAGCATCATGCTGGCATACATCAGGATGCCGGTCAGGGGATTGTTGATTTCGTGAGCAACACCTGCTGCCAACTGACCCAGGGAAGCCATCTTTTCGGATTGTGCCAGCTGTTTCTGGGTCTCCTGCAGCTGTTTTTCAATTTCCAGCTTTTTTCTCAAATCGTTGTAAATGGCCATCGTGGCCGACTCTTTATCCTCATCGTCGTAGATTATGGCAGCGCTCATTTCTACCGGGATCTCCTGGCCAAAAACGTCCAGAATCGTAACCGGCACACCGGAAAGCTTCCCCTTCCCCCCCATGCGCTCGTTCCGCAGCATGCCCATGATTTCCTTGGCCTTGCCGGGTGGATACAGTTGTTCGGCATTGTAAATCGTCCGTTCATATACATCGGTCACGCCCAGCAATTCCCTTGCCGCCCGGTTCATCAGCTGAATATTGCCTTTCCGGTCTGCAGCGACAATGGCACTGGCAGAGCTGTGCACTACGCGGCTGATCAACTCCTTGATGCCGGACAATTCGATTTCGAGCATCTTGACATGCGTGACATCCCGGATACTCTCAATGATATAGGCCACTTCACCCTGATCATCCAAGATGGGCGAAAAGACCCGATCCTCCCAACGCCCTTGCTTGCGCCAGGGAAAGGTCTGCCCCTGCCGGGTTTTTAACAGCTGCATCACAGGGCATTCATCGGCCGGGCAGGGGGTTTCCTTGTTGTAAAAAAAAGCGTAACATTTCTCTCCCCTGATTTGCTCCGGGTGTTTGCCGAAAAGCTGCAGAAACTTTTGATTGGCATTGACCAGGGTGTAATCCGGCTTGATAATCATCGTCGGGTATGAAAGGGAATCAAACACCCGGAGGCGCCAGTTCAATTCCTCACTTTCAACCGCTTTACTGAATTCCTTGCCAGTATCGTCCATCTCATCTGTCCCTGGAGGGTGTATAAAAAATGTTCGAAAGGGCCTCTGCTGCTTTTGCCCCCATGTCCGGGGGCACAACCAGGGAAACAGTAGCCCCCACGCAGCCGGCCATCCAGACAGGTACGCCTGAGCGCTCGAGGCAACCCAGGGCTTTATCCGCAATACCGTATCGATCACCGAAGTGTGGGCCATGAAAACTGATCATCTCCCCGTTTCGGCGGTTTTCCAGCCGGCATAGGGCGGGCGTTTCCGGCACATCGGTGTGTTGCGCCTTGAGATCCAGGACCAGATCGATCTTGATCCCATTCTGCGCTGTTACGGCCGCAGCAGCATAGGCAAAATGAAACCCGCTGCCGGCCAAGGCGCGACCCCATGAAGCCAATGCAGCAGGCCCGACA
>PUOB01000010.1 GCA_003551985.1 Desulfobacteraceae bacterium
CGATTTCGATTTCGATTCCGAAGAAGCTAAATCCTTGAGGAGTGGGTGTATGAAAATGAACTGGTTATGGCCGACGGTGCTTCCGGTACTGGTTTTATCTGGGTGTATGCATCGACCGGGCGAACGCCCGATGGGTGGATGGGATCATGTAATGGGACCGTTTGGATACGGAGGCGTGTTTATGTGGCTGTTCCTCATTATTCTTGTGGGCTTGATCGCGTATTTCCTGCTGGAACAGCGGCGAAAGGACGAAAACAATGTCAAATCGACCCCTGAAACGGCCCTGGATATCCTGAAAAAGCGATACGCGAGGGGGGAAATTTCAAAAGACGAATTCGACCGGATGAAAGACGATATCGACTCCTGAAACGCTCCATGCAGAAGTCATCCCAAAATATTGTGTTGGCAAGTCCGCCATGGCTGTTTGCATAAGGAAAAACAGATCCTGTAATTGTATATGAATGAGAAAACGGATACTTTACCAGTATGAGAGACATTGAAATTTCCCAGGCGCCGATAGAACTCTATAAGGTCCTGAAGATAGACAACAGCGTCGGAAGCGGCGGGGAGGCAAAATATGTCATTTCCGAAGGCTTGGTGATGGTTAACGGAAAGGTTGAGATCCGAAAGCGGAAGAAGATTTATTCAGGTGACGTGGTTGAATTCAACAATGAAAAAATGCGCGTAAAGGAGGTTCCCCATGGCAAAGCTGGACCATGCGGCGCCGGAGGCCACGGTTGACGAACTGCCGGACTATGATGCGATCATTTTCGGGACCCCGACCCGGTTTGGGAATATGTGCGCGCAGATACTGATCATCGCCCGCTACCAGGGCGCACACGTGGCCAAAATAGCAAAAAAACTGGCCTGATATGTCTCAGTGCCTGTCTTTTTTGCCGAAAACGCCCAAGGGTGTCGCGGGATCCGTCACCGCGCCGATCTTGTATGCATAGGACGTCTTGTTGGCAATATCTTCATCTGTGACAATGTGTACGCCAAGCAATCCTTCCGAGGAGTAACCGGTTTTGAGGTAATTGATTTCGGCCAGGGCCATGCTCCAGCCTTCAAGCCAAAGCTCCAGGTCCTTTCTTTGCTCTTCGCTGCCCGCGAAATGCAGGATTATATCGATATCGCTTCCCGGTCCCGCCGTTCCGCTGTTCACGCTCCCGATCAGATAGGCGTTTTTGACCCCGAAGCGCGAAGGATCGAGGCGCTCAGCGATGCATTCCGCCATGTAGGACCGCCATTGCCAGAATTTATCGTCGAAACGGATATCTTCGTGTCGTTCAAATTTCTTGTTTGCCAGTATTTCACTGATCGGTACGGCTTTTTCACCGGTATGCTCATCGAGAAAACCGATCGCTTCACCGATCTCGGCATTCATTGAAACCTTGAGCACCTTTCCATTGGTTGAAGCGGGAACGTCTATGACCTTGACGACATCCGAAAGCCAGCTGTAATCCGGAAGAAGCTGGGGCAACATGTTTTTCGAGCGCGAAAAAAATACATTTTTAAAAATGATTCCCTCGTCGTCGGGATAAAGCGGCAGGTAACGGATATTCGCTTCCACCAGGTCCTGAAAGAAATGGGTGCCGAAAGACAGCTCGGGAACGTAATTCGATTTTCTTTTGGCAATCTCGATGATCGCTGAACAATTATTGATATCCGCATAGCTGACCTGAACCCCGAGCTTGATATCGCCCCTGCTTCCCCATCGTCCCGGTCCCATGAGGATAAAGCTCCGCTTCGGCAGGATCGAATTGATCCTGCTGACCGCGCGTCCCACGGCGGCCAGATCGTCCAGGGATCGAAGGTCGTTGTACCCTTCCGGATCGACATAAACGACATGGGTTATGTCGGATATAATCCCGTTGGATATATGCTTCCGGGCAGAAAAGATGATGTCCTTTTTGTCGATATCCTTGGGTATGGGGCCGGGGGCGCTTTCGTCGCGGGAGCTTTGGGACCGGCATTGAAGCAAGTAAATATGGTTGCCATCGAAAGCGAATTCGATATCAATGGGGGTCTGCATTTTTTCCTTGAGCACTTCGAGCATTTTTTGAACAGTTTTGACAAAACTCGTTTTGGCGACCACGCCCTCGAAAGTGACAACCAGGTCATCTTGATGAAAATCGATGTCAAACATGGAGGTTTTGTGAATGTAGTCGCCCCTGTAAACGGATACGATGTCCTGAAGCCCCGGCACCAGGGGGCCAAAATGTTTGAGGAATTCAGAAATGTCTACGCTTTCGAAGGTGTTGTTTTCCAGGTTCAACAAATCGACTCTCTTGGGAGAATAACGCTTGATCTCCTCGGGCATTGTGTTCACCCGCAGGGTCGGCTGACCGGGCGATATGAGAATCGGAAAATCGTCGTTGAGCCGGTCCACTGCGCGCGTACCCAGCCCCATGACCATCCGGATCAGCCCATCTTCCCGCTTGATTCTCGGCGACCAGCGGAATTCGTTGTTGCTGAAAGCAACCCCGGCATAAAGCGGCATAAAATACGGGCCTATACGGCGGCCGACCACTTCCTGGATAATAATGCCCATTTCCTCGTGGAAATCAAGCATCCCCCTCTCGGCACGATACTGAACAGAGTCCGGACTGTACATGGATGCGTAAATTTCAGTAATGGCATCCATTACGGCCTCCAGTCGCTGCTTCTTGTTGCCCTGGTTCGCCAGGAACAGGCTCTTGTATTTGCCGGAGAAAGCGGCACCCACCTGGTCTTCGAGAATGCTGGAGCTTCTCACGATCAGGGGATTCTGGCCGAAATCGTCCAGGGCCATGGCAAGGCTCTTGACCAACTCGGGGGGGAAACGGGCGTTTTTGAGCAACTGGATGATCTGGGGGTAATTGATCCGGATTTCCTCAAGGTCCTTGTACTTCTGCTCGTTGAGTTCCTGGAGGTTGTTGTATTGCAGGAATGCCTTGATCTCGTCCGTTGTGATGTACCATGTCTTTGGCACCTTGACGGATTCAAGAAGAGGAATCTCCGCCTTCGTCATATTGATGATTTTTTTGGCCAAAAAGATCCCCGTGGCCTTTCCGCCGATCTTGCCATGACTGCCGGACGGGTAGATCAGGCGGGACGAAATGTCGTAGAAATCATTGATCTTCAGAAACGGCTTTGCAATCCTTATAAAATCGAGGTTGTCCGTTAGAAAGCGTCGGACCAGTGCGACTTCCAGCCACCTTTCCGAGCGAAAGGCGGCATGATCGTTTCCCCCCATAAGATTGTGATACCGCGTAATCGCCTCGACGATTTCGCCGATGGAGGCATCAATTCGGTCAACCGCCTTGATAAGGGAGTTGGCTTTTTCTTCCTGGATCCATTTCTGGAGCAGTGTCGATATTTCCAGATCGCTCATGTGCTTCGATGCACGGTTGAAGGTCTCTTCGATGATCTGGGTCATCTCGTTGATGGTGACTTTTTCTCCTGGTGCGTTGACCTCCCCGGTCAAAAACTGCCTGAGAGACCCGGGACTGAAGATGCCTGGATTTTCGACTGCCCCCATGAAGCCTTTTCCGGACAGATGGTCGATCATCCGCCGGCATACGTGCATTGCCATGTCCGGATCGGTTCTCAATAAAAGGTCCGTGATGACCTTCCATTCCGGATTTGCAGTCGTTCTGCCGTCTTCTGCCTGCGCCGATGCGCTCCACTCCTGGGCTCGTTGCTTCATTTCGCGGTACATGACAGTCTGGCCGATACGATATGCGATGGTCCGCAGCAGCTGACGCTCCTTGTTGAGGAAAAAATCGTCGTTCTCCCGCTGCACTTCCCTCGTATAGATCGCCTCCACAAAACCGACGACGGTATCTTCCACCTTGATATCCGCCTTTTCGGAAATTTCAGAAGGGATATATCCCTTCGATTCATAGGGGTGTTCTTTGAAAACAATCCTGGCCCGACAGTGCTCAGGGAACCTGAACCCTTCAGGCAATGCCGTTATGATCTGCTCAAAGATTTCCGGCAGGGAGAGACTTTCATCGTTGAGAATTTCGTCAATCCGGTAAAGACAATTCAACTCCTTGGCGCGTTCCTGCAGCACATCAAGTAGGTATTCATTTGAATTGGTTTTTTCGTTCATAGGCTGCCTGTTTTGTGTGGAAATCCATATTGTGGCGCAATGAAAACGGTTTTTTTCATTGGCATATCACGATTACCTGACCCATCCCCGCATCCGGACGGCATCCACAACCCGGTTGATCGCAATGACATATGCTGCATCCCGCATGTACAATTTCTTTTTTTCGGCAAGGGCATGGAGGGACTGGTAGGCTTTTGTCAGCTTGCTGTCGAGTTTTTCGAGAACTTCATCTTTTTCCCAGAAAAAATTCGTGTTGGACTGAACCTGCTCAAAGTAGCTGCACGTAACACCTCCGGAATTGGTCAGGAAATCAGGAATCAGGAAAATGCCCCGATCCTTGATGACCTCGTCGGCATCCGGCGTGGTCGGTCCGTTGGCGCCTTCGGCAATCACTTTCACCGACGGGCTGATCTTGTCAACGTTCGCCGGCGTGATCTGGTTTTCCAGAGCGGAGGGAACCAGAACATCGACTTCCTGGGAGACCCACTCCTCACCGGGAAGCACTTCGATTCCTTCCGCCATAGCTTTTTCCCGATCGACGGTTCCGTAAGCGCTTGTGATGCCCGCAAGCTTGTCTACGTCGATGCCGTCCTTTTTCCGGAAAGTAAACGCCTGGTGGGCGTTGTTGTCCCAGCAGGAAACGGCCAGAACGGTTCCACCGAGTTCTGTAAACAGCCTGCCTGCGTATTGGGCAACGTTGCCGAACCCCTGGAAGGAGATCGTGGCGTCCTCGATCTTGATTCCCAGGTCCTTCAGGGCCTGTCGCAGAATGTAGATGACGCCGTATCCCGTCGCCTCGATCCTCCCCAGGGATCCGCCCATTCCAACGGGCTTGCCGGTAATAAACCCCGGATACCGGCCGCCATGGATGGTTTCGAATTCATCGAGCATCCAGAGCATGTGTTTAGCGCTCGTCATAACATCGGGAGCAGGCACGTCGAGGGAAGGCCCCATAACCTTTGACAGCTGGCGTACCCACCCTCTGCAAAGCCTTTCCTGCTCGGCTTCGCTCAGATGGTGAGGGTCGCAGATAACCCCTCCCTTGCCTCCTCCAAGAGGGATATCCACAAGAGCGCACTTCCAGGTCATCCACATGGACAGCGCCCGGACTGTGTCGGCGGTTTCATGGGGATGGAACCGGATTCCCCCCTTGGCCGGGCCCCTGGCATCGTTGTGCTGGACACGAAAGCCCTTAAAAACCTTCGTACTTCCATCATCCATATGAACCGGTATTAAAACGTGATATTCCCGTAATGGCTGTCTCAGCAGCTCCCGGGTGCCTTCATCAAGATCAATCAGTTGCGCAACGTTGTCAAACTGTTCCTGTGCGTTTTCATAGGGATTGTAAGATTTTTCCACGATTCGTATTTCCCCCTTTTTGTACTGAACATGTTATTGAATGTAAAAACCGTTAATATTTAATATGATTGTATAATATGCCTGATTGCGTCGTTGCTTATCTTAATGACGTTTTAAAAAAAAGCGGCGATCGCATCTGATTTTTGCATCAGGCCGCCTCAAAGCATTATTTTGCAAGCATTTCAAGCAATTTTTCGTTGCACCAGAGTGTTTCGCCTTTTGCTTTGACGCTTTTGACCGCACCGATTCGTTCGAGTTCTAAGAGATAGTTTTCCGCATTGCCCGGTGGCGCAATGCCCTCATCGACAAGAAAACGGGCCGGAATATACGGTTGGCGAAATATGGCGTTAATAAGAGCCTTGGAAAAGACGCCCGTGGGCAATTCCCCTTCGGCCTTCATGGCAGTCTCAGAAAGCAACTGCCGGATGGCCGTTATTTTTTCGTGCGAAGAGGCAGCGGTTACCTCAACCGCTGTCAGCATGAAGAGAATCCATGGCTCCCAGTTTCCCTTTTCGCTGACCTCGTTGAGCAGCCGGTAATACTCGCGGTCCCGTTGAACAATATAGCGGCTTAGATTCAGGCCGGGGTGATCCAGCAAACGATGCAGCAGGAGGAACAAGATGTTCAGGATGCGTCCGGCACGCCCGTTCCCGTCGGGAAACGGGTGGATGGCTTCGAACTGGTAATGCACCAAAGCCATCTTGATCAACGGGTCCATGCCGTCGCTGGCGTGGATGAAATCCTCGAGGTTCTTCAGTTTTTCCCGGATAACGGTCTCTCCTTCAGGCGGTGTGTAGACCACCTTTCCGGCGGCAAAGTCTACAATCCTGGCCCCTGGCATACGCCGTATTCCGAATTGATTGCCCTTTATTTTACGAACAATCTGAACATACAGTTCGGTTGAAATGAAGGCGTTTTCCTTCAGGGCCTTGCATGCCTCCCAAAATGCGTCATAACATCTGAGTACTTCACAGGCTGCCGGACTATATCCATCCGGGCCCAATGCACAGGCCAGGAAAGCCTCTTCGTAGGATGTAAAGATGTTTTCAATCTCGGAGTTGTCCTTTGCCTCCAGGAGAACCAGTAAATTCATCAGAAACGAACAGTCCCCAAGATCCCGGGCCTTGCGGTCGAGATCTGCAAGCACCTGTCCTGCGACGTCGGCCTTTTCCATGACCGGCGGTGTCAATATATCCGCTTCCGGCGGCAATAGCGGAAGATCGTTAAACGGAATGTTTGGATGGAACGCCATACGGACTTTCTCTCTCCGGCGGTAAAAAATTTCCTGCACTATAGTTATAAAGCGAGTAGCGTACACCATGTGGCAGCTCCCCGCAACCATAATTGACGAAATGTAATATTTACGGGTCTGTGCGCTTAAGCGCTTCGGGCTGGAACCCTATGGACGCCAATGTCGTGGCAATTGTATTGCATTGTCTGAATGAACCGGGAACGGCTGGTTTGGGTTTTCGTGCAAGCACTATTGTGGCCGGTTTCGGAAAAAATGATTATATAATGGTTTAAATTATATTATACAGAATGCGAAGCCAATACAGTTGATGGCTTCTTAAAAAGTCCAAACCATAATTACGGAGGTAATGCATGCTTGATTTTTCACTCTCCCCGGAACAGCTCGATTTTCAGCAACGGGCGCGTCAGTTCGCCAAAGACGTCGTACTTCCCGCCGCCTGGCATTATGATGAGAAAGATGAGCTTCCCTTATGGGTTCTGAAAAAGGCACACGAAGCCGGCGTGATAAACTCGGACATACCTAAAGAATACGGCGGCATGGGGTACGGCCTGGTTGAGGGGGCGATTGTAACGGAAGAAATTGCCGCGGCGTGCCCCGGGCTGGCCACATCGATTTTCGATAATTCGCTCGGGTTTGAACCGATTGTCATTTCAGACAATTCGTATTTGAAGGAGAAGTATCTGACGGAGCTGACCAAAAATTTCAAGCGGATCTGTTTTGCGACCTCCGAGCCCATGATGGGGTCGGACGTGTCGGGAATGCAGTGCAGGGCCCAAAAAGACGGGGATGACTATATCCTCAACGGCACCAAGTACTGGATCACAAACGCCGGTATTGCCGATTACATGACGATTTTTGCCACGATTGATCCGGAAAAGCAGCACCAGGGAATATGTGCGTTTATCGTTGAAAAAGACTGGGAGGGGGTCCGGGTCGGCCGGTCGATTCCGAAACTGGGCCAGCGAACGTCCAACACGGCCGGCATCAACCTGAAAAACGTCAGGGTCCCCGCTGAAAACATGCTCGCTCCGCCGGGTGAGGGGTTCATCCTTGCCATGAAAACTTTTGCCCGAACGAGGCCGATTATCGGCGCTTTTGCAGTGGGCGCGGCGCGTTCCGCAATGGAATACGCCCTTGATTATGCAAAAAAGCGAAAGGCTTTCGGAAGCAAGTTGAACTCATACCAGGCCATACAGTTCAAGCTGGCAGAAATGTACCAGCGGGTGGAAACCTCCCGCCTGCTCGTTCTTAAAGGGGCCTGGGAGGCCGATAAGGGCATGGATCCAACCGTGACGGCATCGATCGGAAAATTTTATGCAACGGAAAGCGCAATGGCGGTGCTCAACGATGCGCTTCAGATATTCGGCGGGTATGGCTACACCCGAATGTTTCCGATCGAAAAACTCCTTCGGGATACCCGCCTTTTCACTATTTATGAAGGGACGAGCGAGATTCAGCGGATGATTGTCGCCGGTTATCTCTTGAGTGCTTATGAACCCGCCATGCCGCCCCTCAATGAGGTCCCCGTGCTTACAGGGGGCGATTCGCTCTTTGATGCCGACGGCAACCCGGCGGACACAATTGCATGGCGATGCCCGCTTTGCGGGTATGTGCACTATGGCGATGGCCATCCGGAAGAATGCCCGTATTGTTTTGTCAAAGGAGAAGGGTTTAAGCCGGTCTGGCCGCATTAATCCTTATTTTTGGCTTGACACGATTCAATTCAGGCATACTTTTTATTAATACAATGTTGACAGTCTTAGATAATCGGCATTCACGAAACCGGACACAAGGAGGTTGGATAATGGAAGATGTTAAGGAATATTGCGACAATACATACAAGCGGTTGATCGGTTTGAAGGCGGGTCTGTATGATGTGATATCCCAGGCGGAGAAGGTATCGGATTCGGTCCATTCCAATGAAGCTAAAAATCTGATGTCGCTGGTCGACAGCATTGAAAAAGGGATTGATGAATTGAGAAATCAATGCCCGCCGGACTGGTCCCCCAATAAGCAGGAAATGGACAGTCAGATGGAAAAGCTGTCTAAAAGCCTGGGCGAAATAGCCGATCGCCTCAATGTTACCGTGCCGGATACAACGGCATGGATATGATATAGCAGAATCGTATGCCTTTTTGCCCGTAACTGTGATGCATACGGGCAAAAAGGCGTTTTGTGTCTTTCCCGGCAGGATATCTTACGCTTTTTTGATGCCTTCGTAAAAAGCTCCATTTCTGTGTTGCTTTGCATCCCCTGAATGACACCCCCGAAAACCCACCCGGTATTGCTTATAGGGGCAATGACCGGTGGCCGCCCCATGCCTGCTTCAGGAAGCAATTCGGCCCCAAAATCGAATAAGTTATTGACGTTTTTAAGGCCGTTCATTATGATACTCCGTAAAACCCCCACGATGTGCAATACGCTTTACCTGACATCTTTCCGCATACGGAATATCGTGTTTTATTTTCAGGAGAAAAGCTGCGGCTTTGTCCGTGATTGGTATGCAAAGCCATCCGGGAGAGATCCCTGTGGCGATGCAATCGGCGGGGAGGGGGGTGTATATAAAGCGGCACATGAACATGGAATCGATCCAGCATTACACGATTATTGAAAAGATCCGCGAACGTCGGGGAACGGTCGCTTACAAGGCGCAAGCTACCGAAGGCCATAAACCCGTCCTGATTGAGCTCATCCCTTCCACCCATGCCCAGTCCTCGGAAATCGCCCGTTTCAAGCATGATTATGAAAAGATCAGACGCATTGACAGTCAGGGGATTTTTGAGACCTACGATATTTTCGACCACAAAGACGGCATTGCCATTGTCTCGGAGCCGTTTTTCGGTATGCCCCTGCACAACCGTTTTCCCCCGGGCGATGTTGATATCCCCACCTTCCTGAAACTGGCCGCCGCGCTGGCCCGCACGCTGGGCGAAATCCACAGCCAGGGCGTTGTCCACCATGCCATGACGCCGGATACGATTTTCTGCGACGACTCCGGGGACCGGGTCAAGCTCAATGGTTTCGCCGCCTACGGGACGATCGCCCGGGTGAATGAGGAACTCTACGATCCGTGGGTGATCCGCCGCATTCTTCCCTACATGGCCCCGGAGCAGACCGGCCGGATGAACACCCGGGTGGATTACCGGGCCGACCTTTACGCCCTGGGCGTTATTCTCTACGAGCTGCTGACCGGTGCCCCGCCGTTTGTGTCCGACGACCCGGTTGAAATCATCCATGCCCACATCGCGCG
>PUOB01000016.1 GCA_003551985.1 Desulfobacteraceae bacterium
CTTTCGCGCCCGCAGGCCGCCACCCAGTCATGGCGGCAGCTTGCACATGCAAAGCGCCGCTCTCCGTCGACAAACTGAAAATTACCCCCCTCGATACGGATCGCCTTGCCATTGACCAGTGCATCGGCAACCGTTTTCCTGGCATTCTCGATAATCCGCCCGAAGGTTGCGCGCGATACGCCCATTTCCTCACCGGCTTCCTCGTGGGACAATCCTTTGTAGTCGGCAAGCCGCAAGGCTTCGCATTCATCTATGGCCAGGCGGTTTTCCGAAAGCTTGACCATAGGGATGCCCCTCGGTTTGAAATAACTCACCCCGGGGCTGTGGGATACAAATCGTTTTTTATGTGGCCTTCCCATACCATCACCTTTTTTTTGGGCAAATACCCAAAAATATTTAATTAGAGCCTGTCGGTTTATCTGTCAAGAAAAAACCGCTGTCAAGCCATTGAAAATCATCACACCCTACGCCGGTTTTTTTTTAACCCGTATTCGCATGGATTCGGCATGTGCGCCCAGCCCTTCCGTTTCGGCGATTTGCACGGCGTCATCGGCTTCGGCGTAAAATGCCGCCGGGGTATAATAGACGAGACTGGTGCGCTTCATGAAACAATCAACGGACAGGGCGGATGAAAATCTCGCGGTCCCGCCAGTCGGCAGCACATGATTGGGGCCTGCAATATAATCGCCTATCGGTTCGGGGGTATATGGGCCGATAAAAATCGCTCCGGCATTTTTTATGGCGCCAACCCAGCCGAAGGGGTCGGCAATGTGTAGTTCGAGGTGCTCAGGCGCGATTCGGTTGGCGACGGCAACGGCGGCGTCCATGTCCGAAACCACCAGTATGGCGCCGAAACGCGCCAGGGACTGCGCCGCGATGTCCCGGCGTGAAAGCCTTGTCAGTTGAGACTGCAGGGCGTCCGCGACCGATTGGCCGACATCCGCAGAGGTAGTCACCAACACGGACGATGCCAGCGGGTCATGCTCCGCCTGGGACAACAGATCCGCGGCGATGAAGTCCGGATCGGCATTATCGTCCGCAATGACAAGGATCTCGCTGGGCCCGGCGACGCCGTCAATTCCCACTGTACCGGAAACCATCTTTTTTGCAAGGGTAACATAGATATTGCCCGGACCAACAATGACGTCCACAGGGGCTATGGTTTCCGTGCCGTACGTGAGCGCGGCAATCGCCCAGGCGCTGCCGGCCTTATATATCTGGTCAATCCCGATCATGTCCGCGGCCACCAGGAGATGCGGATCCACACCGCCGTCCGCGGTTGGGGGGGTTACCATCACCACCCGCGCCACCCCGGCGATTTTAGCCGGTATCCCGCCCATCAATACCGAAGAGACCAAAGGCGTCATCCCCCCCCTGGCCCCGGGCACATAAATTCCCGCGCCTGAAACCGGGTTGACCATCTGCCCCAGCATGACGCCCTGCCGGGGCATGTCGAACCACGAATTTTCAAGCTGCCGCCGGTGGAAGGATTCAACCTGCCGGGCCGCGCGGTTCAAGGCCGAAACAAAGACACCGTCAACCTGCTTTTTTGCCGCCGAGATATCCGCCGGCGCAACCGCCAGCTCCGATATCGTCATCTCCGGGGCGTCAAACCGGTTGGTGTATTCAATCAAGGCGCTGTCGCCCCGGGTTTGAACATCGGCTAAAATACGGTTTACCGAATCGATATCGTCTTTTTCATAATCGATCCCCCGATTGATTATTGCCCCGATCCGTGCTTCCGCATCGGCCGAAGGATAAGTCATAAGCTCCATTGTATTGTCTCCCGGTATTGTCTCCCGCAATGATTACACCTGTTCTTTATTTAAAACAAACGGCATTGTCAATGGTGATGTGGGCATATTCTCACTTACGGTTGACTTTTTTTATCCATATGGTATAGTGACTAATTTATCTTTTAATGTAATGCCCAATAGCAGGCACACCCCAAAAACAGGAGGAACATGAATATGTCCGCAACACGAATCTGCAACTTCAATGCCGGACCGGCGGTTCTACCCGAACCCGTATTAAAAGAAGCCCAGGCATCGCTTCTGGATTTCCAGGGCTGCTGCATGTCAGTCGTTGAAATCAGCCACCGCTCCGAACTTTTCGACAACGTGATCAACGATGCGACCGCCCGCACCAAACGCCTTTTAAATATCGGCGACGACTACCACGTGCTGTTTCTCCAGGGCGGCGCCAGCCTTCAGTTTGCCATGGCCCCCATGAATTTTCTGGCGGAAGGCCGGTCTGCGGACTATGTCAATACGGGCACATGGTCGACCAAGGCCATCAAGGAGGCACAGATTCAAAACAAGGCGCACAGCGTTGTGGCGTCTTCCGAGGACCGCAACTTCGCATATATTCCCAAGGATATCAAGTTCAACAAGGACGCGACCTATGCGCATATAACCTCCAACAACACGATCAAAGGGACCCAGTGGGCCGATTTTCCGGATACCGGCGGCGTCCCCCTGGTGGCGGACATGTCGTCGGATTTCATGAGCCGCCCCATCGACATGTCAAAATTCGGCATGATATACGCGGGCGCACAGAAAAACATCGGGCCTGCCGGCGTATGCATGGTTATCGTCCGCGATGATATGCTGAAACTCATCCCGGACGGCCTGCCGACCATGCTCGACTACAGGACCCATGTATCGAAAAATTCCATGTTCAACACCCCCCCGTGCTTTGCCATCTATATGGTACAGCTCGTGCTCAAATGGATTGAGGAAACCGTCGGGGGCCTTTCAAAAATGGAGGCTGTCAACCGCAAAAAAGCCGACCTTCTTTATGGCTTTATGGATGACACCCGCTTTTACAAACCGACAGCGGATGTGGACAGCCGGTCGCTGATGAACGTTACGTTCCGCCTGCCGTCGGAAGACCTGGAAAAAAAGTTCGTGGCCGAAGCGACTCAAAACGGCCTTGGCGGCTTAAAGGGCCACCGGTCCGTAGGCGGCTGCAGGGCGTCCATATACAATGCCGCCACCTATGAAAACGTTGAAAAGCTGGTTGATTTTATGAAAGTCTTTGAAAAAAACAACGGGTGACCCCGTCTCGTAGGAGGTTGCTTGTCGGGGCGAAAAATCTTTCGCCCCGACGGCCAGGCAGACAACCTTACTAAAAAAGCCGCCGGAAATCCGGCGGCTTTTTTAGTTTTTTCTTTTATTTAACGGGTCTTAACGGGTTTTTATACGAGCTCGAACACCGCTGCGGCACCCATGCCGCCGCCGATGCACATGGACTCGACGCCGTATTTTACGCCGCGCGACTTCATCTCATTGATGAGCTGGGCGCAGAGCTTCGCACCCGTGCAGCCCAAGGGGTGACCAAGGGCGATGGCCCCGCCGTTGACGTTAAAGATCCGCTTGTCGGAATCCGCCGTCCAGAGGCTCTTGTCATCATAGAGGCCGAGCTGCTGCATGGAATAAATGGCCTGGGAAGCAAAGGCTTCATTGACCTCGAACAGGCCGATATCATCGACTTTCAACCCTGTCATTTCGAGCACTTTGGGTATCGCGTAGGCCGGACCGACACCCATTTCATCCGCCCGGCATCCGGCGACCGTGTAGGCGACTACCTTTGCGACCGGTTCCACATTGTATTTCTTCAACGCCTCTTCGCTCATGATCAACGTAGCGGCCGCACCATCGGTGGTCTGGGATGAATTACCGGCCGTGACCGATCCGTTTGCCGCAAAAACCGGGCGCAGCTTGGCAAGCCCTTCCATGGTGGTATCACGGATGCCGTCGTCAAAATCCTGCGTGAAGGTCTCTTCGACCCATTCGCCGTCCTTTTCAACGAACCGGGATGCCGTCGTGGGGACGATCTCCTTGAAAAGACCATTGTTTTTGGCATTTCCCGCTTTCGCCTGCGAATGATAGGCGAACTCGTCCTGCATTTCCCGGGTCACATTATACCGGTTGGCAACGTTTTCCGCGGTAACACCCATGGACATGTAGACGTCCGGATTTTCAACGGCCATCTTTGGATGGGGACGCGGCATGTTGCCGCCCATTGGAACGATTGACATGGATTCAATGCCCCCGCCGACGGCGACATCGCACCAGCCGCTTTTAATCCGCATCGCCTGGAGCGCAATCGCTTCCAGGCCCGAGGAGCAGAAGCGGTTTACAGTGGCGCCGGTCGTTGCATCCGGGAACCCTGCCATCTGGGCGATGATCCGTCCGATGTTAAGCCCCTGCTGCGCTTCGGGGAATGAACACCCGATCATCAGGTCTTCAACATCCTTCTTCGCAACTTGCGGGGTCTTTTCCATGACGCCTTCCAAAACAGCCTTCAACAGGTCTTCCGGCCTCGTCTGGGCGAAAGCCCCTTTGCCCCTGCGGCATCCAGGGGTACGGAGCGATGTGACGATATAGGCTTCTTTCATCTTTATATCCTCCTAACAATACAGGTTTTTTAATATATTACAGAAACAAGGGCTTTCCGGTGGTCATCATGTGCTCGGCCATCTTCTGCGTCTCTTCGGTTTTCCAGAGATCCACAAAAGCTTCCCGCTCAAGCGTCATGAGATATTTCTCGCTCACCGGGGTTCCCGCAGGCACGTCGCCACCGGCCATGCAGTATGCGGCCCTCTTGGCGATGGTTTCCATGTGCGGGGTGATATAGCCGCCGGAACGCATGTTGAGCATTTCGGCATGGATCATACCCAGGGCTTCACGACCGAAGACCGGTGTCTTTTTCTCGCGGGGCGGCGCATAGGCGTCATCAACCATCTTTAAGACTTCCTTTTTGGCCTCACCGATCAGGTTGTCCTTGTTGAAGACGATGCGGTCATCCGGCCGCAGGTAGCCCTTGCTGCGGGCATCGGCAGCCGAACTGGAGACTTTGGCCTGGGCCACGCACATGAACGCCTGGATGAAAAAACCCGCATGATCGGTAATCTTGGCTACCGGGGGCACGTAGTTGATATAGTTCTGCCACAGGTGAATCATGCCGCAGCCGCCCGGCACAAGGCCGGCACCGATTTCGACGAGGCCCATGAAAAGATCCGCATTGGCCACCATCCGGTCGGATGACAGGCATACTTCGCACCCGCCGCCCAGCGCCAACCCGAAGGGGGCGGCAACAACCGGAAAATTGGAATACTTGGTGTTCATGATACCGGCATGGACGTCTTTAATAAAGCCGTCGATTTCGGAAAACTTGCCTTCCTTGGCCAGACCCAGCATAAAGGATAGATCGCCGCCGGCGGAAAAGGGAGCGGGCATGCCGGATGCCTGGTTGCCGATGACCATGCCGACGCCGTTTTTCTCCACGTATTCGCCGGCTTCCGCCATGAAATCGATCATTTCCTTGTTAATGGCATTCATCTTGGAGTGGAACTCAAGGTCAAACACCCCGTCGCCCAGGTCGATAAGAGAGCAGGATGACGTCGACTTGACCACCTTGTTTTCCTGGCGCAGGTTATACAGGCTGATCTCCTTGTCGCTGACCGGAACCGGCTTGTAGCTGCCGCTGGCAAAATCGTAGAAATATTTCTTTCCGCCTTCGATCTTATAGAAGGTTTCATTGCCGTCCGCGAGAAACGTTTTAACCTTCTCCGGTACGGGGCGTCCTTCTTTCTCCATCTTTTCGACCGACTCTTTTACGCCGATGGCGTCCCATGTCTCAAAGGGACCGAGTTCGAAGTTATATCCCCATTTCATGGCGTTGTCGATATCAACGATGGTATCGGATATTTCGGGAATGCGGTTGGCGGCATAAATCAACCCGGTCGCCGTAACGTCCCAGGCAAACTTGGCGCCCTTGTCATCGCCGTAAACGATCGCCCGGATCTTTTCAGGAAGGGACGCTTGTTTTTTGGATTCCGCCAGGCAGGGGAATTCCGCTTTTCCGTATTCTTCGTATTCCATGGTTTCCGGATTGATGACCTTACGGATGGTCTGCCATTCCGGGGTAAGGTCTTTTTTGTAAAATCCGCCCTTGGTCTTGTTGCCGAGCATGTTGTTGTCAACCATCTGCTTGACAAAGTCCGGAAGGGCCATGGTTTCCCGCATTTCATCCTCGGGGCAGGCGTCGTAGCAGTTCTTGGCCACGTGATACATGGTGTCGAGGCCGACCAGGTCGGCTGTTTTGAACGTAGCGGTCTTGGGACGGCCCATGGGCGGTCCGAAAAGGGCGTCAACTTCGGGGATGGTCAAACCATGCTCGAGCATGGCGTTCATCGCCTTGCCCATGCCCTGGATGCCGATCCGGTTGCCGATGAAGTTGGGGGTGTCTTTTGCCCATACAATCCCCTTGCCCAAGTATCTTTCACAGAAATCGGCCATGAAATTGAGGACTTCGGCATCGGTTTCCGGCCCGGGAATGATTTCAAGAAGATGCATATAGCGCACCGGGTTGAAAAAGTGGGTCCCCAGAAAATGCTTTTTCATGTCCGCGGACAGATCGGCGGACATGTCCTTCAAGGGAATACCGGAGGTGTTGGAGCTGACAACGGATCCGGCCTTGCGAACGCCGTCGATCTTCTTGAACAGGTCCTGCTTGATCTTGAGATTTTCCACGACCACTTCCACGATCCAGTCGCAATCGGCCAGCTTGTCGAAGTCGTCTTCAAGGTTGCCGGTGGTGATGAGCTGCGGATCATTTTTGGGGTCCATAAACAACGGCGGCCTTGACTTCAGCGCATCGTCAAGCCCCTTCTGAACAATCCGGTTTCTGGCCTTGGGATCATTCTTTTCCTCATCTTTGAGGTCAAATGGAACAATGTCCAAGAGCAACGCTTTAATGCCGGCACTGGCCAGTAGAGCGGCAATGCCGCCACCCATGATACCTGAACCAATAACGGCCGCTTTCGAAATCCTTCTTTGCATGATAACCTCCTGACTATATTAGTTTAAAGCAAGAACTAAAAAACATCGAAGACTAAAAAACATCGAGTACAATACAACGCCGGCAAGCAAACCCACCCAGCATGAAATATGCGGCGCCAGCAGTGCTCGCTGTCCAATAATCACCCCGTCATAGCACAATAATCCCTCAATAACCGCCGGTTCACCCATAAAAACCCGGCCGAACGCTGCTTCTACAGCGGCGTTATTCTGATCCATAACCCAAAAACCAATTGATTATCAAACCGGTATTTTTATGTCAAGCAAAAAACTAGGCGGCGCATGCACTGAAATCCATAGAGATTCAATGATTTATAAGCCAAGGCAGGGCCGGCGCCGATAATCTGCTGATTTAATGCCGGGTAACGATTGGTGCCGGCAGTAATTCCTTTTGAAAACGCCGAATATTTGATATTGTTTTTTCAGCACCCGTGACTTAGTGGTGAAATGCATCATTCTGAATTCTCCCGTTATTGGGGCGAAAAATGTTTCGCCCTTACGAAATTCGGGAATTCAGGGGACACGAATTTCCTGCGCGTTTAAAAGGAACCAAAGAAAGGATACCACAAACCGATGTTCATACGAATTGTTGCAGCGCTCGTTATGCTCGCCATAATACCGATTACGCCGTTTTATTCAGCGCCCGCCTGGGCCAAGACCCCGCAACCGCCCCCAGACGAACTTGAGGCATATATTATGGACAGACTGGAAAAGCGATATGCAGGGGAAAATTTTTCGGCGACATTTTTCCAGGAGTCGCGACTGTCCGCGCTGAACATAGCCGATACGGCCGAAGGGGAAGCATGGTTCAAACACCCGGGAAAAATGCGGTGGGAATACCAATCACCGGACAGGCATATCATTATTACGGATGGTGAAACCTTGTGGATACACCGGCCCGGGGAAAATCAGGTCGTCAAGGGGGACGCCACGACGTACTTCGGGGATGGCAAGGGCGCGGGTTTTCTGGCCAATTTCAGCCTGGTCACCGAAGCCTTTGACGTCCGCCTGGAGGGGCAGACAGAAGACCACTGGCGCCTCAAGCTGGTACCGTATGAAGCGCATTACGAACTTTCGGCCATTTATCTGCACGTCAACAAACTGACAACCCACATAGAGCACGTGATCACCGAAAACGTCCACAGCGATACCACGGTTATTTCTTTCGAAAACCTGCGCTTTGCGCCGGAGATGGACCCTTCTTTATTCGAATTCACCATTCCGGCAGACGCCGATGTGATTCACATGGATGAATGACGACTTCGTAAAAAGTCCAATATCTGCGTTACGCGCGATTTCCGAAGAATATCAAGTACACTTAATCGGGCGAAAGATTTTTCGCCCCTACATTTGAAGGTTGCGCAAGCCTTGATCTTGAGCTTTCTTGTCACGCCTTGGCGTGATTACAAAGTCGTCTGATCGCGACTATTACGGGTTCATCATGAATAACGCCCCTACAACTCAAAAAGCTTCACCGTCTTTACCTGCTCGAGGGCCAAAAGCGCATCGGCGACCGCCGGTGAAATAGGGGTGTCCGTCCGGAGCAGGATGACGTTATTGTCCCCGCCGACCTGCCTGCCCACCTGCATCCGCGAAATATTGATGTTGTTCGCACCGAGCGTGTTGCCGATTGTACCAATGGCGCCGGGCCGGTCAATATTATGAATCAATGCAAGATGCCCCTCGGGTATAATCTCGATCCGAAAATCATCGATCCTTACGATCCGGGCATCGGTCTTGCCGAAGATCGTGCCGGCCACATTGCACTTGCCTTCCGTGGTCAAGACCTTTGCACTAACCAGGTTGACGAATTCGTCCGATTCAAGCGAGGAGGACTCCATCAGCTTGATGCCCATTTCCTTTGCAATCGCAAGCGCGTTAACGGAATTGACATTGTAGGGCACCAGGTAGTCAAGCAGCCCCTTGACAAAAGCGGTCGTTACGGGCGTCAGGTCCATGTCCTGGAAATCCCCCTTATAATCGATTCGGATTTCCCTGATCGGCCCGGCGGCGAACTGTGCCTGCAAGCATCCTATGCGGTCGGCCACATGGAGAAACGGTGAGAGTTTTTCAAGCGTTTTGCCGGATACCGACGGAACGTTTACAGCATTTACGATATTGTTGTGCTTTAAATAAGCGACGATTTGATTGGCAATCGCCACCGCAACGTTGGTCTGGGCTTCCAGGGTGGATGCGCCCAGGTGGGGGGTGGCGATGACACTGTCCATGGCCAGCAGGGGATGGTCTGCCGGGGGGGGCTCCGTTTCAAACACATCGAGCGCCGCCCGCGCCACCCTGCCCGCCTGGAGCGCGTCGCAAAGGGCGGTTTCATCGACGATGCCGCCGCGGGCGCAGTTGATCAGCATTACCCCGTCCTTCATCCTGCCAAAAGCCTCTTGGCTGATCATATTGGCCGTATTGGGGTTCTTGGGGACATGGACCGTTATGAAATCGGACCGACTGTAGAGTTCTTCCAGGCTGACAGGTTCAAATCCCTGCTTGGAAACCATTTCCGGGGCGATAACCGGGTCATGAACCACAACGTGCATTTTCAGGCCCCGGGCCCGGTCCGCAACCACCGACCCTATCTTGCCAAGACCGATAACGCCCAGTGTCTTCCCGGTCAACTCGCGGCCCTGGAGGTACTTTTTGTCCCACCGTCCCGCCTTGAGCGACTGCGTTCCCTGGGGTATATTGCGCGCAACGGCCATCATCAAGGCAATGGCGTGTTCAGCGGTGGTCACCACGTTCCCGCCCGGGGTGTTCATCACCACCACACCCTTTTTGGTGGCCGCCGGTATATCCACGTTGTCCAGGCCTATTCCCGCACGGCCCACCACTTTTAATCTGCCGGCGGCCTCCAGCAGATCGGCCGTCACTTTTGTCGCGCTTCTGATAACGAGACCCTCATAGTCGCCGATGATTTCCTTGATCGCCTCAGGGGTCAAGCCGGTTTTCACATCAAC